>NZ_JBMNDR010000091.1:0-37735 GCF_052543235.1 Streptomyces sp. SAS_272
GTCGCGTGACGCGGGTGGCGGGCCCGACGGGCGCCGGGCCGGGCGTCAGCGTCCGTCGCGGGCGGCCCGGACGAGGGCGTCGAAGAGGCCCTGCTGCGCGGGATCCTCGTGCGCGGTGTCCTCGGGATGCCACTGGACGGCCGTGAACCACCCCTGTCCCGAAGGGAGTTCGAGGCCCTCCACGGTGCCGTCTGCGGCACGCGCGGTGACCGTGAGGCCCACGCCGGCGCGGTCCACCCGCTGATGGTGATAGCAGGAGGCGTCGACCTTCCCGGATCCGGTGGCCCGCTCCAGCAGCGAGCCGCTCCGCACCGCCACCGGGTGCACGACGTGCCGGTGTTCGCGCTCCGGGCCGCCCATGTCCTGCTCCAGGGAGCCGCCGAGCGCGACGTTGACGACCTGCAGGCCGCGGCAGATCGCGAGCAGCGGCAGTCCCAGGTCCAGTGCGGTGCGGGCGACCCGCAGATCGAAGGCGTCCTGCAGTTCGTCCACGTCGTAGACGCTGTGGTGGGCGCCGGTCGCGCCGTAGCGGTGCGGGGCGAGGTCGCCGCCGCCGGGGAGCAGGACGCCGTCGAAGCGGGCGAGGCGGGCGGCGACGTCCCGCTCGTCCTGGTCGGCGGGATGGACGCCGACCGGTTCGCCGCCGGCCCGCCAGACGGCCTCGACGAGGGCCCGGGCGTTGACCTCGGCGGCGTAGCGCAGCGCGGACGTGGTCGCGCTGAAGCGCGCCGGGATCGCGACGAGGGGACGCGGATCCGTCGCAGCCGGATTCGTCACAACCGGATTCGTCACAACTGGATCCAGGTGGTCTTGAGTTCGGTGTACTTCTCCAGCGCGTGCGCGGACTTGTCGCGTCCGTTGCCCGACTGCTTCATGCCGCCGAAGGGGACGGTCAGGTCGCCCTCCTCGTAGCAGTTGACCCACACCGTCCCGGCTTTGAGGGCCCGCGCGACCCGGTGGGCGGTGGACAGGTCGGAGGTCCACAGACCGGCGGCGAGGCCGTACTCGGTGGCGTTGGCCAGCCGCACCGCCTCCTCCACGTCGTCGAAGGTCAGCACCGAGAGCACCGGGCCGAAGATCTCCTCGCGGGCCAGGCGCATGCCCGGGTCCACCCGGTCGAAGACGGTGGGGTGCAGGTAGCTGCCGCCGGTGCCGGTCAGGGTGCGGCCGCCGCCGGCCCGCAGTCGTGCGCCCTGGCCCACGCCGGCGCCGATGTGGTCGAGGACGCGCTCCAGATGACCCTCGCCCACCAGCGCGCCCATCTCGGTCGCCGGGTCCAGGGGGTCGCCGACCCGCAGTTCACGGGCCCGGGCGACGATCGCCTCGGTGACGCGTTCGGCGATCGAGGAGTGCACCAGCAGCCGGGAGGGGGCGGTGCACATCTCGCCCTGGTTGAAGAAGATGCCCCAGGCGGCGGTGGCGGCGGCCTGCTCCAGGTCGGGGGCGTCGGGGAGGATGATGTTCGGGGACTTGCCGCCCAGTTCCAGCCAGACGCGCTTGAGGTTGGAGTCGGCGGCGTAGCGCAGGAAGTGACGGCCGACCGCCGTGGAGCCGGTGAACGCCAGCACGTCCACGTCGGGGTGCAGGCCCAGCGCCCGGCCGGCCGTCGGGCCGTCCCCGGCGACGACGTTGAGCACGCCCGGCGGCAGCCCCGCCTCGGTGGCGATCCGCCCCAGCATCAGGGCGGACAGCGGTGAGCTCTCCGACGGCTTGAGCACGACCGTGCAGCCCGCCGCCAACGCCGGCGCGATCTTCCAGCTCGCCAGCGTCAGCGGGAAGTTCCACGGCACGACGGCGCCCACGACGCCGGCCGGCTCCCGGGTGACCAGCGCCAGGGCGTCCGGGGCGGCGTGCGGCGACTCGTCGGTCAGCTTGTCCGCCAACTGCCCGTACCAGCGGAAAGTGTTGATCGCCGCGCGGAGCTCGATCCCGTACGCGTCGGTGAACGGCTTTCCCATCTCCAGGCTGACCGTCAGGGCGAGCGTCTCCCGCTGCTCCTCGAGCAGTTCGGCCACGCGCAGCAGGATCCGGCCCCGTTCGGCGGGCGCGAGCCGCGGCCAGGGCCCGGAGTCGAAGGCCCGGCGGGCGGCGGACACGGCCAGGTCGACCTCGGCGCCGTGCGCGTCGGCGACCTCGCCGAGGACCTGTCCGTCGCGGGGTGAGACGACGGTGAACGCGGCGCCCGAACCCGGCTCGTCCGCCCCGTCGATGTGGTGCTGGGCCGGCAGTCGCAGCTCATCGGCGCGGCGCAGCAGATCGTCATGGGTGAGGGCCGGCATCTCGGCTCTCCTGTTCTCTTCTTGGTCTGCGGTGGCCTGTGGTTGTCTGTTGTTTTTTTGCGGTTGTCTGTGGTGTGTGTGCAGGGTGGGGCCGCGGCCCGTGATCGCCGACCGGCGATCCGGGGGGCCGGCGGCGGCGTCCGGGGAGTGAGGCCGCCGCCGGCCGTTCGCGGAAGGCCGGGTGTCAGGCGCCGGCGGTGTGCCTGGCGCGGGTCAGCCGCGCCGCGCACAGCCCGAGGACGAGCACCGCCGGCACGGTCAGCTGGAGCCAGAGGGCCGTGGCCCGGTCGCCCCCGATGAGCGTGGTGAAGTTCTCGATGATCAGCCAGATGGCGCCCGCGATGCCGAGTGCGCCCAGCACCGGCGCGATCAGCGTGTTCCACAGCCGGGTGTCGGCGCGGGAACGGCGGAAGAAGACGACCACGGAGACGGACGTCAGGAAGTACAGGAGCATCATCGCGAGGACCGCGACTCCGCTGAACCACGAGAACAGCGTCAGCACCGGGTCTTTGTCGAGCAGCGCGAACGGCACGACCAGCGCCGCCGCGATCACCGTCTGCACGGCGCCTGCCGCCCAGGGCGAGTGGCGCCGGTTGAGCCTGGTCAGCCGGTGCGGCAGCAGCCCCTCACGGCCGAGGGAGAACAGATAGCGGTTGGCCGAGTTGTGGAACGCCAGGATGCCGGCGAACAGCGAGGTGGCCAGCAGGACGGGCAGCACGTCACCGGCCCAGGAGCCGAACAGCGCGGTGATCGGCGCGAAGACCCACGAGGTCGCGTCACCGGACTCCAGGGACTTGCCCGCCTGCGCCGTCGCCGCGGACGCGCCGTGCGCCGAGACCAGCATCCACGAGGTGAAGGCGAAGAAGCCGGTGACCACCGCGACCGACAGATAGGTGGCGCGCGGCACGGTTCTGCGGGGTTCCCGCGCCTCCTCGCCGTAGATGGCGGTGGCCTCGAAGCCGAACATCGACGCCACGGCGAACATCAGCGCCACGCCGGGCGCGCCCTGGAGCGCGGCGTGCGGCGAGAAGCTCTCGGCGAAGCCGAGCCCCTCGGGGCCGCCGCCCTTGAAGAAGGTCACGAGGGCGAACACGATGAGGATGCTGAACTCGGCGAGGACGAAGACGGCCAGCAGCTTCGCGCCCATCTCGATCCCGGCCGCGCCGAGGACCTGGACGACCGCCATGGTGACCAGCGACCAGACCCACCACGCGAGGTGCACGTCGGCGTAGTACGCGACGAGACCGCCGACCGTCACGCCGTAGAGCCCGTACATGGCGGCCTGGACGGCGCAGTAGGCGAAGAGGGCGACGGCGGCGCTGCCGGAGCCGACCGAGCGGCCGAGGCCCTTGCCGATGTACGTGTAGAAGGCGCCGGCGTCCACCACGTGGCGTCCCATGGCGACGAAGCCGATGGAGAACAGCAGGACCATGACGCCGGCGGCGAGGTAGGCGGCGGGCGCACCCGCTCCGTTGCCTATGGCGACGGCGATGGGGACGGCCCCGGCTATGCCGGTCAGCGGGGCCTGGGCGGAGAGGACGAAGAACAGGATGCCCAGAACGCCGAGGGAATCGGGCTTGAGTCTGCCTGTCGTGCTTGCGTCGTGCGGGGAGTGCGGGGCGACCGCCGTCTGACTGTCCACTCGGATCACCTGTCGGGGACGGGAAGGGATGGGAGTTTGTTTTGAGCCAAACGAGTTGCCTCATCGTGGTCGCGAACTATCCGTTTGGCAAGGCTCTGCGGAAAGATTTCCGCCCCGGCGCGGGACGTCCCGGCGTCCGGCCGGGACCGTCCGCTTCAGGGGTACGCCGACGACCGGCGTCGACGGATGCCCGACGCCCCTCGTCCGGTGCCGGGACAGGGGAGACGGGCAGGCCGGACGGCCGTGCGGGCAGATGATCATGCGCGTTCGGAGGGCGCGCGGACGGAGTGCTACACGCGGACGGAGTGCTACACGTGGTCGGAGTGCTGCGCGCGGTCCGAGGGCTGCGGGTGGGCGGGGCCGTCGCGGTCGCCGGCGGCGGCGGCGAGCCTCAGCAGGGAGCGCAGCTGCTCCAGAGCGGCGTCCGTGACGTCGGGCTCGCCGAGGACGAGCTGGTGCAGCACCAGCCCGTCGAGGGCCGCGAAGACCAGCCGGGCCAGCGCCTCGTCCGCGCCGGCGGGCAGCATCCGGCCCAGCTCGCGCCGGCTGGCGTCGAAGTACTCGTCGTACAGCTCACGGATCTGCGGCAGCAGCTCGGGCCTGCGGCGGGACTCCAGCAGCAGCTCGTACTGGAAGGCCTGGGTGCCCGGATCCGCCGTGACCATCTCGGAGAGCCCCGTCGAGAAGTCGGCGATCTCGCCGGTGCCCGGCTCGAGCGCACTGGTGCTCAGCGAGGTGCGGATGGTGTGGGCGAGGGCCGCCTCGATCAGCGCGTCGCGGGAGCCGAAGTGGTGCACGACCAGACCGTGGGTGACCCCGGCCTCCTCGGCTACGGCCCGGTAGGTGAGCCTGCGCAGTCCGCCCCGCGCCACCACGCGCACGGCGGCGTTCAGCAGGGCCTCGCGCCCCTCGCCGTAGTGCAGGCGCTTCCTCGGCCGGCGGCCCGTCGGGGCGTCCGCGGAGTCGGTCATGCCGGTGACCCTACCCGCCGGCCCGGCAGCGGCCCTCGCGGGTGTCACCGCCGGGGCGGGCGGACGCCGCGGAACTCCCAGTCGCCGCCGAGCGCGGTGGACAGCACCTCCTCGGACTCGGTCGGCTGGGCGCCGACGTCGGAGCGGATGGCGGTCGGGCCGGTCACGATGTGGTTGGTGAGCCGCCCGAGGCCCTCGACCTCCACCTCGACGACGTCGCCGGGCCGCACGGGCCGCGAGTTCGCGGGGGTGCCCGACAGCAGCACGTCTCCCGGGTACAGGGTGATGGTGCGGGCGATGTCGGCGACGAGGTAGTGCATGTCCCACTGCATCTCGTCGGTCGAACCGTCCTGCACGACCTCGCCGTTGACGTACGTCCGCAGCGCCTTGCCGTGGAAGTCCCAGTCGGTGACCAGTCCCGGCCCGAGCGGGCACAGGGTGTCGGAGCCCTTCACCCGGAGCATGGAACCGGCGTCGGTGTCGCGGAAGTCGTGCAGACCGTAGTCGTTGGCGACGGTGTATCCCGCGATGAACTCCCCCGCCTCGGCGGGCGAGATGTTGCGCGCGGTCCTGCCGATCACGATGGCGACCTCGCCCTCGTAGTTGAGCCACTTGCAGCCCTCCGGGCGGACGACGGCGCCCCGGTGGGAGTTGAGGGAGGAGGTCGGCTTGTGGAAGTAGGTGGGGGTGGCCGGGAGGTCGATCCCGAACTCGTCGACGCGGCTGCGGTGGTTGAGATGGACGGCGATCACCTTCGACGGCACGACCGGCGGCAGGTGCTGCGCCTCCCCGGTCTTGACGCGACGGCCGTCGCCGGCGACGAGTTCGTCCCCGTCGACGGTGACCTGGACGGCGGCGCCGTCGAGGAGGATGCGGCGGTACTCGGGCATGGCGGGGCTCCTAGGGGCGGCTGTGCGGGGTGCGGCTGGGCGCGGGACGGCTGTGCGGGAGGCCGGCGGGCGGGGTGTGCGCCGGGTCGGCGGAGGCCGGCCCGGCGCCGGTCCAGCCGTCGGACGGGCGGTCGAACCAGAGGTGCACCTGGCCGGTGCCGATGGAGTTCTCGTACTCGCCGTACTGGCGGGCGGTGGCGACGCAGGCCTGCTCGCCCAGGGCGCCGGCCATCATCAGGTAGTGGAAGAACTTCGCCTCGGGCCGGTGCCTCCAGAACTCGTCCATCGTGTCGAGGACCTTGTCGTGGCGGCCCTCCTTGAACCAGGCGATGCGCTCGAGGTCGGCCTCGCGGGCCTCGGGCGTCCGGATGTGCACCGGGTCGCTGGACTCGTGGTCGCGCAGTTCGCGCAGTGGCCAGAAGGTGTGCGAGAGGGCGCCGGACGCGATGAGCAGGACACGGCGGCCGGGGGTGGCCGCGATGCCGTCGGCCAGTGCGCGGCCGAGCCGCAGATGGTCCTCCATGTCACCGGTCTGGCACACCCCGATGGTCACCCACCGCTTGTCGGGCAGACCCTCGCCGAGGAACTTCCACAGGTTGATGGTGGCGTAGTAGATCGGCAGGCAGTCGTCCTCGATCGCGGTGATCCAGGTGCCGTGCCGGTCGGCGGACTTCTCGATGTTCTCCGCGAGTTCGGGATCTCCGGGGAAGTCGTACGGCATCCGGCACATGCCGCGCGGCAGTTCCTCGGAGGTGAACAGTCCGGCGCGGCGCCGCTGGGCGGTGACGACGAACTCGACGGTCGTCGCCCAGTGCGAGTCGAGGACGACGACGGTGTCGTAGTCGTCGCGGGCGAAGACGTCCTCGCGCAGCTGTCGCAGCCCGGTGACGAGAGTGATCTCCCTGCCCTGGTTGAGCTCCCGCCGTTCGGCCTCGGGGAGCACGATGGTGGGGACGTGGGCGAGCAGGCCCGCCCCGACGATCTCACCCATGGTTCTGGCTCCATCCGTTCGGCGCGGTCACGGTGTTCTTCAGGTCGCAGTAGAAGTCGAAGCTCCAGGAGCCGCCCTCGCGGCCGACCCCGGACTGGCGGGAGCCGCCGAAGGGCGCCCGGAGGTCGCGGACGAAGAAGCAGTTGACCCAGACCGTGCCCGCGACCAGTCGTGCCGTGACGCGGTCGGCGCGCTCACGGTCGCCGGTGGCGAGGGTGGCCGCCAGGCCGAAGCGGGTGTCGTTGGCGAGCCGGACGGCTTCGTCCTCGGTGGCGAAGGTCTGCAGCGTGAGGACGGGTCCGAAGACCTCTTCCTGGACGATCTCCGAGTCCTGGGCCACGTCGGTGAGCAGCGTCGGCGCGTAGTACCGGTCGTCCGTGCGGTGCCCGCCGACGACGGCGCGTGCCCCGGCGTCGAGCGCCCGCCGTACGAACCCGTCGATCTTCTCCAGCTGACGGGGGTGGATGCTGGGCCCGACGTCGGTGGCCTCGTCGCGGGGATCGCCCTGCGTGAGCTGCCCGGCCTTCTCGACGAACCGCCGGGTGAACTCCTCGGCGACCGACTCCTCGACCAGGAACCGGGTGGCGGCCAGGCAGACCTGGCCGGCGTTGTCGTACTGCTCCACCGCCAGGTCGACGGCGAGGTCGAGGTCGGCGTCGGCGAACACCAGCAGCGGTGACTTGCCGCCGAGTTCGAGGCTGAGCGGGGTGAGGTGGGCTGCGGCCGACGCGGCGATCCGCCGGGCCGTCGGGACGGATCCGGTGAAGCTGATGCGGCGGACGTCCGGGTGGGAGGTGAGCGCGTCGCCGATCTCGGAGCCGTAGCCCTGGACCACGTTCAGCACCCCGGCCGGGAGCCCGGCCTCGGCGGCGATGTCCGCGAGCAGCGACGCGGTCAGCGGGGACCACTCGGCGGGCTTGAGGACCACGGTGTTGCCGGCGGCGAGGGCCGGGGCGACCTTCCAGGTGGCGAGCATCAGCGGGGCGTTCCAGGGGGTGATCAGCACACTCGGGCCCGCCGGGTCCCAGGAGACGTGGTTGGTGTGGCCCCGGGTGTCGAAGTCCTCGTGCTCCAGCTTCAGCAGCCGGTCGGCGAAGAAGCGGAAGTTGTGCGCCACGCGGGGCATCACCCCACGGCGGTGCGAGCGCAGCAGGGCGCCGTTGTCGGTGGTCTCGACGATCGCCAGCTCCTCGAGCCGCTTCTCCACGCCGTCGGCGACGGCGTGCAGGATGCGGGCGCGTTCTGCGCGAGGGGTGGCCGCCCAGGCGGGGAAGGCGGCCTTGGCGGCGGCCACGGCGGCGGCGGCCTCCGCGGGGGTGCCGCGCGCGATCTCGCCGATCGCGCAGCCGTCGATGGGCGAGACGTCGGTGAACGTCTCGGCGGAGGCGACGCGTTCACCGCCGATCCAGTGCCGTGCGTCCACGGTGACCCCGGCCACCGTGAGGGTGTGCTCGATCATGCCGGTCTCCAAGTTCTGTGATGCGTGAGGGGGTTACTCGGCGCCGGACATGCCGGATTCCAGCAGCCGGCCGCCGTCCCAGACGACGCCGACCTGCCGGTAGTAGGCGGCGATCGGTTCGTGGATCTCCAGCCGGGCCAGTTCCTCCGTGGGCGCCTCGAACAGCTCGAGTTCGGCCTCGCCGACCCACGCGGGGCCCGCCTCGAAGGAAGCGGCGCCGGTCTCGATCAGCTCGTCGAGGGCCAGCCCCTTCCCCTTCTCGATCGAGGGCAGCCAGCGATGGTGGGCCATGGGGTGCGCGTTGACGAACCCGTTCGTCTCCGACGGCTCGCGCAGCGTCACCACCGTCTGGGCCAGCCGTCGGTCCGCCGCTGCCAGCGTCGCTCCGAACCGGGCCCCCGCCTCGATGCGCGGGGCCGGCCCGTAGGGATGCGGCCGTGTCTGGTGGATGGAGCCGAGCTTCTTCGGGTACCCCTGGTGCAGCCCGCGGGCGATGGCGAAGTCCTTGTCGACCCAGATGTAGACGCACCGCGAGTAGGTCTGCCCCCGGTATGCGCAGCGGACGACCGCGAACGCCTCCTTGTACTGGGAGAGCACCGGGTCGAGCAGTTCGTCGCCGGAGGCGGCGCAGGACTGCCAGTCGGCCCAGATCAACGCCACCGCGCCGGGGTCGTCGTCGGCGAGCTCCAGCGGCTCGGGCAGCAGTTCGCGCACCCGGGCCGGATCGGTCCGGTACTCGACGGTGAGCAGATCGCCGGAGTAGGCCCACGGCGGCGACGGGATCAGCGACGAGGCGCCGCTCGCCGTCTTGGGGTGGAAGTAACCACGGACAGAGGACATGACGGGCTTCCTTACGGGGTGAGGGCGGGCGACTTCAGCAACTGGGCGCGGTAGCGGGCGGCGGCCGTCGCGGTCGCCGGACCGCCGAGGGCGACGACGCCGACCAGCCGGCCGCCGGTGTGGTAGCCGACCAGGACGTCGCCCTCGGGGTCGCCGTCCAGGACGCGTACGTCGTCCGTGCCGAGACCGGGCGCTCCGAAGGACTGCAGCCGGAAGTCGTGCTGGTCGCTCCAGAAGGTGGGCAGCGGAGCGAAGGGGCCGGGCTCCATGTCGGCGCCGGTGAGACCGGCGACCAGGGTCTTCGCGGCGTGCCTGGCGGTGTCGGTGGGGATCGACCAGTGCTCGACGCGGCGGGGCACGCCGTCGTAACGGGCGTTGGGGAACCGGGCCACGTCGCCGACGGCGACCACGTCGGGCCGGCCGCCGACCCGCAGCCGCTCGTCGGTGAGGACGCCGTCGGCGAGGTCGAGGCCGTTGCCGTCGAGCCATTCCACGTTGGCGACCGAGCCGACCGACTCGACCACCACGTCGGCGGGCAGCACCCGGCCGTCCGCGAGGACGACGCCGGTGACCCGCTCCTCGCCCTGGAAGCCGGCCACTCCCGTGCCCAGCGCGAAGCGCACCCCGCGCTCCTCGTGCCGCTTGAGCAGCGCGCGGCCGAGCAGCTCGCCGAGCGGGCCGGCCATGGGCAGGGGCAGCGGGTCGACGACGGTCACCTCGGCCACGCCGAGACGTACGGCGGTGGCTGCGACCTCGCAGCCGATGAATCCCGCGCCGACGACGACCAGCCGGACGCCGGGTCCGGTCAGCTTCTCGCGCAGGCCCTTCGCGTCGTCCAGTGTGCGGACGGTGTGCCGGCCGGCGAGCGGCCCGGGGCAGCGCAGCCGTCGCGGCCGCATCCCGGTGGCGACGACCAGTCCGTCGTAGGACAGCGCGCGGCCGTCGTCGAGGGTGACGGTCCGTTCGTCGAGCCGGGCGGCGACGACCTTCGTGCCGAGCCGCCACTCCACGTCGGCCGCGGCCGCCTTCGGGGTGAAGGCCAGTGAAGCGAACGGCGCTCTGCCCGCCAGCACGTCCTTGGACAGCGGGGGGCGGTTGTAGGGCATGTGGGGCTCGTCGCCGACGACGGTGACGGCCCCGGTCCAGCCCGCCGCGCGCAGCTGCTCGGCGGCCCGCAGTCCACCCATCGAGCCGCCCGCGACGACGATCGTCCCGGTCATGGGGCTCAGCCCTCGATCCGGATGGCCTGCAGGGGGCAGACGTCGGCGGCTTCCTCGACCTCGTCGCGCAGCGCGTCGTCGGCGTCGGCGACGTAGGCGAGCCGCCCGTCGTCGTCCAGCGAGAAGACGTCCGGGGCGGCGAAGACGCACTGGCCGTGGTCCTGGCACTTGTTCATGTCGACGACGACCTTCATGACGGTTCTCCTGAGGGGTGGGCACGTCGGAGCGCAGGGGGAGGAGGTGGGAGGGCCCGGCCCGGTGCGGACCAGCAGCATCCGGTGAGGGCCGGGCCCCGGTGCCACAGGGAGGCGGAGAGCCGCCCTGACTCGTTTGGCGTCAAACAACATAGGAAGTCGCCGCCCTCTGGTCAATACCTGTCCAGATGGATAAATTTTTTGCACCACCCCCTTGCGGGCCGCGACTCCCTTCCTTACCGTTCGGGATCAAACGAACGGCTCCATGGGTTCGCCCGGGACCGTCCTCCTCCCGCTCCCTCCCGGCCCCGGACCCGCCGCCTGCGCGCCCTCCCGTCCGGCCGACGCCCCCGGGGGAGCCCGCCTTCCGCCTAGGAGAACCCGGTGAGCGCATCCGACAGCCCAGACATCCGCCGGCACATGGAGCGGCTCGCCGCCGAGGGTGTCGACGTGGTCCGGGTCCAGTACCCCGACCTGATGGGCACCGACCGCGCCCGCGACGTCCTGCTGGACCACCTGCCCTCGGCCGACGAGCACGGCCTGGCCTTCTGCCGCGCCGTCTACCACACCACCCCCCAGGGCGACGTGGTCCCCGTGCCGGGCGGCCTCGACGCCGGACTGCCGGACGTCTGCGTACGCCCCGACCTGTCCACGGCCGTCCCACTGCCCTGGGAACCCGGCGTCGCCGCCTGCCTCGGCGAGGTCAGCGACCCGGCGACCGGGGAACCCGCCGCGGAATCCCCGCGCGACCTGCTGCGCACCGTCCTCGCCCGCTGCGCCGAGCACGGACTGCGACCCGTCGTCGGCCCCGAACTGGAGTACTTCCTCCTCGAACCGGCCCCCGGCACGCCCACCGGCTGGCGCCGCGCCCCGGAGACGACCGGCGCCGTCTACACCGCAGGCCTGCGCGCCGACCCCGGCAACCATCTGCTGCGCACCCTGCGCCTGCTGCGCGACCTCGGCCTGGGCGTCACCAACGGCAACCACGAGTTCGACGGCGGCCAGATCGAGATCAACCTGACCCACTCCGACGCCCTCGACGCGGCCGACCGCGCCTTCCGCTTCAAGGCCGCGGTCAAGGAACTGGCCCGCAAGGAGGGCAAGCTGGCCACCTTCATGGCCAAGCCCTTCGGCGACGCGGGAGGCTCCGGCTTCCACCTCCACCTGTCCTGCGACGACGCCGACGGCAACAACGCCTTCGACGACCCGGCCGGCGCCCACGGCCTCTCGGCCACGGCCCGGCACGCCGTCGCGGGCATCCTCGCCCACGCACCGGCGCTCGCGGCACTGGCGAACCCCACCGTGAACTCGTACAAACGCTTCGGCCCCGACACCCTCGCGCCGTGGCTGATCGACTGGGGCCTCGACAACCGCAGCGCCATGGTCCGCATCCCTCCGGAGCGCGGCGGCGGCGCCCGGCTCGAACTGCGTCTCGGCGACGCCGGCGCCAACCCCTACCTGCTCGTCGCGGGCACGATCGCCGCCGCCCTGCTCGGCGTCCGGGCGGGCGAGGAGCCGGCCGCCCCGCTGGAGGGCTACGGGTACGACACCGCCCGCTCCGCCCTGCTGCCCACGAGCCTGCCGGCGGCGCTCGACGCGCTGGAGGCGGACACCGCCCTCACCGAGCTCCTCGGCAAGGACTTCACCGCCTCCTTCCTCGCCTACAAGCGCAACGAGGCCGAGCGCTTCGGCCGGCATGTCACCGACTGGGAGTTCACCGAGTACGCCTACCACCTCTGAGGTCCGACCGGCCGCCGCCCGCCCGCGCCCGCCTCGAGCCCCGACAGGCCCAGCCCGGCCGCCCCGCCTCACTCCGCCCCGCCCTGCCCCCTGTCTCACTCCGCCCCGCCCCGCACAGGAGATCACCGATGAACAGCCCCACCGCCGCCGTCCCCACCAGCGGGGCCGAGCTGCGCGCCGCCCTCGAAGAGCCCCTGCCCCTGGACCGGGTGGACCTCGCCGACCTCGACAACTTCGCCGACGGCCTCACCCCGTGGCGGATGTTCCACACCCTGCGCCACCAGGACCCGGTCCACTGGCAGCCCGAGGAGGCCCCCAACTCCGGCTTCTGGGCGGTCACCCGGCACGCCGACATCGCCCGCGTCGACCGCGACGCCGAGACCTTCACCTCCACCCGCTTCGTCAACCTGGAGGAGGTCGACGACGACCAGATCAAGAAGCGCGCCTCGATCCTGGAGATGGACGGCGTCCGCCACCGCGCCCTGCGCAGCGTCATCCAGCGCCAGTTCGGCGCCGGCGTCATCAACAGCTACAGCGACTTCCTGCGCGGCCTGACCGCGAAGACCCTGGACGCGGCGCTGGCCAAGGGCTCGTTCGACTTCGTCGCCGACGTCTCCGCCGACTTCCCCATCAACGTGCTCGCCCGGCTCCTCGACGTGCCGCCGGAGGACAACCAGCAACTCATCGACTGGGGCAACCGCATCATCGGCAACACCGACCCCGACTACGCCGACGTGCTCCTGCACAGTGCGGAGAGCGAGAAGTACCGCGACCTGCCGTTCCGTTCGCCCGCCTCGCTCGAGGTCTTCGAGTACGGCCGCGAGCTGGCCCGGCAGCGGCGCGGCGGCGACGGCCACGACCTGGTGTCCAAGCTCGTCAACACCGTCCCGCGCGACGGGGTCCCGCTCTCCGCGCAGGACTTCGACAACTACTTCCTGCTGCTGGTGGTGGCCGGCAACGAGACCACCCGCCACACCATCTCCCACTCCATGCTGGCCCTGCTCCAGCACCCCGAGCAGCTCGCCCGGCTGCGGGACGACCCCTCGCTGATCCCGACGGCGGTCGAGGAGTTCCTTCGCTGGGCCTCACCGGTGTACCACTTCCGGCGCACCGCCACCCGGGACGTCGAACTCGGCGGCAAGCAGGTCAGGGAGGGCGACAAGGTCGTCATGTGGTACGCCTCCGGCAACCGCGACGAGGCCGTCTTCGGCAACCCGTACGACTTCGACGTCGCCCGGACGCACAACGACCACGTCACCTTCGGCAAGGGCAGCCCCCACCTGTGCCTGGGCAACCTCCTCGCCCGCACCGAGATCCGCATCATGTTCGAGGAGCTCATCCCGCGGATCGCCGACATCCGGCTGGCCGGCGACGTCCCCCGGGTCCGCTCCAACTTCGTCAACGGCATCAAGAAGCTCCCGGTCGAGGTCACCCTGGCCTGAGCGCGGGCTCACGGCCGCCCGGTGGGGCGGATGAGGAGGAGGGCGATGTCGTCGCTGCGGGGCGCGGAGCGACGGGAGTGCTGGATGAGCGCATCGGCGAGGGCGTCCAGGGTGCCCGGCCCGGCCCGCTCCAGCCGGCGGGCGAGGGCGGCGACGGCGTCCCCGAGGTCCACCCCGGGCGCCTCGACGAGCCCGTCGGTGTAGAAGGCCAGCACCGAGCCGGGCGGCAGCGGGACCTCGGTGGACGAGTAGGGCACGTCGGGATCGATGCCCAGCAGCAGCCCCGGCGGCAGCTGCAGGACCTCGGTGCGGCCGTCGGGGTGGCGCAGCAGCGGGGGCGGGTGCCCGGCGGTGGCCAGGCAGGCGCGCTGCCCGGTGAGGTCGATGTGGGCGTACAGACAGCTGGTGAACAGCCCGGGGTCGAGATCGGTGAGCAGGCGGTTGGTGCGGGCGAGGACCTCGTCCGGGGGCGCGCCCGCGGTGGCGTGGACGGCGGTGCGGACCTGCCCCATCAGGGCGGCGGCCGTCATGTTGTGGCCCTGGACGTCGCCGATGGCCGCGGCGGCGGTGGTGGCGTCGAGGCGGATCAGATCGTAGAAGTCGCCGCCGACGTCCATGCCGCGTGTCGCGGGGAGGTAGCGGGCGGCCACCTCCAGGCCGGGGACGCCGGGCAGGGCGTGGGGCAGCAGGGCGGCCTGCAGGTCGTGCGCGAGCTGGTGCTTGTTGTCGTACAGGCGGGCGCGGTCGAGGGCCTGCGCGATCAGCCCGGCGGTGGAGGTGAGGACGGCGCGTTCCTCGGTGGCGAAGACGCGGGGCCGGTCGTAGGCGAGCACCAGGGAACCGACCGGGTGGCCGGAGGTGATCAGCGGCAGGAAGGCCCAGGCCCCCATGCCGTCCTGCAGCACCGCGGGCGGATAGGCGTGCTTGAGCTCGGCGAAGTCGCCGAAGAAGGCGGGCACGCCCGTCGTCAGGGTGCGTACGGCCGGGGTGGCGGAGGTGAGCGGTTCGGCGTCGAAGCGTTCCATGACGTCCGCGGAATAGCCGCGGTAGCCGATGATCCGCAGCCTGCCGTCCTCGGCGGTCATCAGGGCGAGCGCCACCGCGCCGAAGGCGGGCAGCATCTGGTCGGCGACCTGGTCGACCACGTCCCGGACGCCGATCGCCTCGGTGAGCGTGGCGGCCAGATGCATCAGGTGGTACAGGGTGGCGGCCCGCCCGGGGGAGGCGGACGCGCCCGCGTCCGGTCGGGGCGGGTCGGAGACCGGCGCGTGGGTGTGGGCCGAATGGGTGGGCGCGATGTGCACGCTGATGCCCGAGGCGTCCGGGGTGAGCCGGAACGACAGCCACCGGTCCGGGGGGCGCCGGGCCGTGAAGGACACCGGCTCCCGGCTGAGCACGGCCGCCCGGTAGGCGTCCTCGGCGGTCGGCTCGTCCAGCCAGGGCAGGGCCTCCCACGGCTTCGTGCCGAGCAGGGCCTCGACGCCGGCGCCGAGCAGCTCGGCGGCCCTGGTGCTGACGAAGGCGATACGGCCGTCCACGCCCAGTGAGCAGCAGCCGCCGGGGAGGCGCTCGACGAAGTCGACCGCCGCCTGTGCCTCGTCCGGTCCCGTGGTGCGGGCCCGCAGCGGCGGCAGCATCAGCGGTTCCGCGCCGGGCCGCACCGGCCGCCCCGCCTCGGCGGCGTGCCGCAGGATCAGGCCCAGCCGGTGACACGCGCCGGTGATGGCCTCGCGCTCGTGCGGGTTCAGCTCCGGCGGGTGCGAGGCGGGCCAGTGCAGCACCAGCCCGCCCCAGACGTCGGCGCCGGTGGCCACGGCGGCGGCGGCCAGCGCGAAGCGGTACGGCACGACGAGCGCCAGCCGCGGGTAACGGCGCGCCATCTCCTCCTGCCCGCCCACCCACACCAGGCGCCGCTCCCGCACGGCGTCGGAGACCGGCGAGACGGCGTCCAGCACCACTCGCGCCCAGGGCATGGAGATCTCCCACGGGGTACCGCCCAGCGCGGTCAGCCGCAGGACCGGCTCGTCCTCCTGCAGCAGATAGACGGCGGTCACGGAGGCGCCGGTCCGCCGCGCGAGTTCGGCCAGCACCGGCTCCAGCAGCTCCGGACCGGAACCGGCACGGTGGTCTTCGGCGGCAGCGTCCGCCACGTTCTCACCTTCCCCGGAACGCAGGGCCAGGGAGCGCGGTCAGGAGTGACTCCCTCACTACCGGACACTACGCCCCCCGCACGCGCCGGTCTCGCAGTGCGCGAGCGCCTAGGCCGGGGGCGAGGCCGGCGGGATCGCCGGATCGGCCGGATCGGGTCAGGGCGGCCGCCTGGAACCACGACCGCGCTCACCGCGTGCGGCCGCCGGGCAGGGGCGCGTCCGGTCTGACGCATCGCCTCCAGGCGCTGTGTCCTGTATCACTCGTCTCAGGGTGAGTGGCGGGCCGGGGTGTCGTGCGTACCCATCCATGACGAGCGGAACCCGGATGCGAGGATGAGGCCGTCATGACTGCTGGGTGGGGTGCGCGCACGGTACGCGCCGCGGTGTTCGCGGCCGTCTGTGTGCTGCTCGCTGCCCTCGGACACGTACTCATGTCGGGCTCCGCCGTGCCGTGGTGGACGATGTCCGCCGGCTTCGCCGCCACGAGCGCCGTCGGCTGGACCCTCGCGGGCCGGGAACGCGGACTCCCGCTGGTGGTGTCCGTCGTGGTCGTCGCGCAGGGGGCGCTGCACTCGGCCTTCTCCTGGGCCCGGCCCGCGGCGCCGGCGTCCGTGGACGCCTCCGCGGTACAGGACATGAGCGGCATGTCGACGGGCTCGGTGGGCTCGACGTCCGCCGGTTCGATGTCCGCGGGCTCGACGTCCATGGACGCGATGGACATGGGTTCCATGGGGTCCATGGGGTCCCCGCACATGGGGCATGCGGCGCACGCCGAGCACCTCGGGCACATGGTGCACTCCGCCGACGGCATGTCGTCGCTGGGCATGCTCGCCGCCCACACGCTGGCCGCCCTGCTGACCGGCCTGTGGCTGGCCCACGGCGAACGGGCCGCCTTCCGGCTCCTGCGCGCCGTCGCCGGCCGGCTTGCCGCGCCGCTGTTCCTGCCGCTCGCGGCCCTGCCCGTCCCACCGCGCCGGCCCCGTCTGCGGCCGACGCGCGAGCGCGCCGAGCGGATCCCGCGGCTGACGCTCACCCACACGATCATCTCTCGGGGGCCTCCGGCCGGGACCGCTGTCGTCTGAGACAGCCGGTTTCCCGAAGCCGTCCTGCCGGCGCCGCGTTCGTCGCGTCCGTCGGCTCCGGGGCTTCGGGCACGGGACGTGCACACGTCGTACGTCCCCCTCCCCATCCCCCTCCCGTCCCGGGACTTTCCGCAGCGGCGGACCTCACCCCGTGCACGCTCCCTCCGGGCGCCTGCCCGGGTGCTGTGTGCGCCGTGCCGCGTCACGGCGCGTCACGTTGCGTCACGGTGCGTCGCCTCGCGTCGAATCGTCCCGGACCACCCGAGAAGGACATCAGGTGATCACTCCTGTCCTCCCCCTGTCGTCCGAACAGCGCGACACGGGGCGCACGGCGTCCGATCAGCACCTCACGACGCCGCCGCCCGACGACGCGGCCACCGGCTGGGCCCTCGCCGCCCGCACCGGCGATCCCGACGCCGTCGACCGGTTCGTGCGGGCCCTGCACCCGGACGTCGTCCGCTACGTCACGTACCTCTCCGCCGACCGTCAGCTGGCCGACGACCTCGCGCAGGACACGTTCCTGCGGGCGCTCGGCAGCCTGCACCGGTTCGAGGGGCGCTCCTCGGCGCGCACCTGGCTGCTGTCCATCGCGCGGCGCACGGTCGTCGACAGCCTGCGCCACGCGGTCGCGCGGCCGCGGCGGGCCGACGTGGACGACTGGACGATCTGGGCCGAGCGCGCCCAGCCCGGCGGACTGCCCGGCTTCGACGACGGCGTGGCCCTGCTCGACCTGCTGGACGCGCTGCCCGCCGAGCGCCGGGAGGCGTTCGTCCTCACGCAACTGGCGGGCCTGCCCTATGCGGAGGCCGCCGAGGCCGGCGGCTGCCCCGTCGGGACGATCCGCTCGCGGGTGGCCCGGGCCCGCGCGACCCTCGTCGGCCTCCTCGAAGAAGCCGAGGGGGGCGCGGGGGCCGCGGGGGTCCAGGGAGGCGACGGGGTCGAGGTCCTTACCGCCGTCGCCGCCTGACGCGAAGTCCCGGCCCCAGAGGCCCGGCTTCCGAAGCCCCGGCCCCCGCAGTCCCAGTCCCCGAAGCCCCGGTCCCGTCCGGCGCCGGGGGCGTCGGGCCGGGGGCGCCGGAACGTCCGTGCGCCCCCGCGGGGTCCGGGCGTTCCGGCAGGTCCGGTCGACGTCCGGCCCGTGGGTGTTTGGCACACTGTCCGGACCCCGGTGAAAGAGGTCCCGCATGTCGATGGTCGGCCACCTGCGCAAAGTCGCGAACCTGGCGCGGCGCAGCCGACGGCGCGTTGACCTCAGCCATCCGGCGCGCTCCCCGCTCGGCTCGACGGTCGTCAACTGCGTCGTCTACCGCGACGGAGTCCGCCGACCGCCGAGCGACTCCGTGGAGGAGGCCGTGCGGTACGCCCGCAAGCACCGGGGCGGATTCGTCTGGCTGGGCCTGCACGAACCGAGCGCGGAGGAATTCGCCGGAGCCGCGGAGCTCTTCGGTCTGCATCCGCTCGCCGCCGAGGACGCCGTCCAAGCCCACCAGCGCCCCAAGGTCGAGCAGTACGGCGACGTGCTGTTCGCCGTGTTCAACACCGTGACGTACGTCGAACACGCCGAACTGACCGCGACCAGCGAGGTCGTCGACACCGGGTCGATCATGGTCTTCACCGGCCCCGACTTCGTCGTCACCGTCCGCCACGGCCGGCACGGCTCCCTCGGACCCCTGCGGGAGGACCTCGAGGCGGACCCGCAGCAACTGGCCAAGGGCCCCTCCGCCGTCCTGCACGCCATCGCCGACCACGTCGTCGACGACTACGTCACCGTCGCGGACGCGGTCCACAACGACATCGAGCAGGCCGAGACCGACGTCTTCTCGCCGCTCAGCCCCCGAACCGCCGACGCCGGCCGGATCTACCAGCTCAAACGCGAACTCCTCGAGTTCAAGCGCGCCGTCGTCCCGCTCACCCGCCCCCTCGACCGGCTCGCCACCGATCCGAGGAGCTGCGTCGACCCGGAGATACAGACGTACTTCCGCAACGTCGCCGGCCATCTCCTGCGCGTCACCGAACAGATCGCCGCCTTCGACGCCCTGCTCGACTCGATCCTCCAGGCCCACCTGGCGCAGGTCACCGTCGCCCAGAACGAGGACATGCGCAAGATCACCGCCTGGGCCGCGATCATCGCCGTGCCCACCATGGTGTGCGGCGTCTACGGGATGAACTTCGACCACATGCCCGAGCTGCGCTGGCGCTTCGGCTACCCCCTCGCCCTCGCCGTCATGGCCGCCGCCTGTGTCGTCATCCACCGCGGCTTCAAACGCAACGGTTGGCTCTAGGGAGTCGTGAGCCGCGGGGTCGTCCACGTGGGTCGACGCACCCGGCTCCTCGCCGTCACCGGGGCCGCCCGGCGCGCGTGGTCGGGGTTTCCCGGCGGCGCTCAGCGTGCGGGGGCCGGGGCGCGGACGCGGCGGCAGGGGGCGTCGGGGATGTAGGCGCGCCGCGCCTTGCGGAACCGGGTCAGGCCGCCTTGCGGAAGACGAGCACCTCCGTGGAGGCGACGCCCAGGGGCGCCACGAAGCTCGCCTCCAGGCTGCAGCCGAGCGTCGCGAAGAGGTCCACGCACACGCTGCGAGGCATCGCGGCCGGGAAGGACCCGTGCCCCGTCCCGCCCTGCGTCGCCCAGGTGCGCACCGCGGCCGGGTCCAGGCAGGTCTCGGTCATGACGTCGAAGACGATCCGGCCACCGGGCCGCGTGACACGGGCCATCTCGAAGAAGTAGCGGGCGGCGCAGAGGAAGGTCACGGTGTTGAAGACCTTGTGCGCCTGGACGAGGTCGACGCTCCCGTCGGGAGTCGGCGCGAGGCTGGACCCCTCGGTCGGCAGGGCGATCACGCCGAACGTGCTCACCAGGTAGTCGGCCCACGGCGCTGCCGTCTCGTAGATCTCGTAGCGGTCCGGCGAACACTCCTTCAGCGTCTTCTCCAGATACCGTCCGGACCCGGGTCCGATCTCCAGCACCGTCTTCGGGCCGTCGGCGAAGACGCCGTGAGCGCGTAGTTCGTCGATCGTGGACTGGGTGGCTCCCGGCGTCCCGTTCATGACCGTGTCGATGTGGTCGCCGACCGACATGCCGGCCGCCCGTGCGGCCCGCATCGTCGCCTCGAACGGGATGAAGTCGTCGACGCCCCCCAGGTTGTTGCTGCTGCGCACGATGTCGAATCCCGTACGGCCCAACAGCCGCTTGGCTCCCGACTTCCATGCCGACGTGCTCTTGCCTGCTGCGCTCATCAGGCATCTCCCCAGGTCGTTGCCACCCTGGCTGTCAGCATAGGATTTTCGGACTCCGGCGCGCAGCGAGACGGCGAATTCGCTGCTCCGGCGAGAGGCCGTGCCACCGGCGACCGCCGGCCCGCCTCACGGGTGTTCGGCGGTCGGCCGAGCGGAACCCCGCTCACCCACGCTGACCAGTCCGCTCTCGTAGGCGGCGATGACGGCCTGGACGCGGTCGCGCAGTTGCAGCTTGCCGAGGACGCGCGAGACGTGGGTCTTGACGGTGGTCTCGGCCAGGTGCAGACGACCGGCGACCTCGGCGTTGCTCAGCCCCCGTGCCACCAGACCCAGGACTTCGCGTTCGCGCGAGGTCAGCGAGGCCAGGTCGCGGTGGATCGTGGTGCTCTCGGTCCCTTGTCGCGTGAACCGCTCGACGAGCCGACGGGTGACGGCAGGTGCGAGCAGGGCGTCGCCGGAGCGGACCGTGCGGACGGCGGAGATCAGCTGCTCGGGGGTGACGTCCTTGAGGAGGAAGCCGCTGGCGCCGGCGGACAGCGCCGCGTAGACGTACCTGTCGAGGTCGAAGGTGGTCAGGATGATCACCCGGGGTTCGCCCGGAACGCCGGTGAGGATGCGGCGGGTGGCCTCCAGGCCGTCCATCTCCGGCATGCGGACGTCCATCAGCACCACGTCGGGCCGGGTACGCCGGACCGCGTCGACGGCTTCGGACCCGTCGGTGGCCTCGGCGACCACCTCGATGCCGTCGGAGCGCAGGATCATCCGGAAGCCGGTACGGACGAGGGTCTGGTCGTCGGCGAGCACCACACGGGGCGGCGGGTCGGTCACGGTGCCTCCAGGGGAATGAGCGCCTCGACACGGTAGCCGCCCGTGAGCCGCCGTCCGGTGTCCAGGGTTCCGTCGTACACGGACAGCCGCTCGCGCAGCCCGAGCAGTCCGCGGCCGTCGCCGGCGACCGCGCCCGGGCCGGGAACACCGCCGGTGTCGCAGACCTCCACGCGCAGCAGGTCGGGGGAGTACTCGACACGGACGCTCGCCCGCGCCCCGGACGCGTGTTTCACCGTGTTGGTCAGCGCCTCCTGGACCACGCGGTAGACGGTGAGCCCGACGCCGGGCGGTACGGGGCGGGCCACGCCGGTGACCTCGAGGCCGACCGGAAGACCGGTGTCACGGACCCGCCCGACGAGCGTCGGAAGCTGCTCGAGTCCGGGCTGCGGGGCCAGGTCCCCGGCGCGGTCCGCACCCTGACCGCCGCCGTCCATGGTGAGCAGCCCCATGACGTGACGCAGATCGGTCATCGCGGCCCGTCCGCTCGCCTCGACGGCCAGCAGCGCCTCGTCGGCCTCGTCCGGGACGGCCCTCATGACCCTGCGGGCGGCGCCGGCCTGGATGACCATGACGCTGACGTTGTGGGTGACGACGTCGTGCAGTTCGCGGGCGATCCTGGCGCGTTCCTCGGCGACGGCACGGCGCAGCGCGGCGGCCTGCTCGTTTTCCACGGCGGTCAGCCGTGCGCGGCCCTCGTCGGTGCGCACCCGCCAGGTCCGCAGGCCGTTGGCGACCATCGCCAGCGGCCCGAGGATCCACAGGACCACGTACTCGTTCGGGACGATGCCCGGCTGGTACGGGTAGACGTGCGTGGTCGAGGAGCCCGACGTGTAGACCAGCAGGACCGCCGTCGGCAGGGCCACCAGGGTGGGAACCCTGTACGGGCTGTAGGCGGCGGCGCTGTAGACGGCGACGACGAGGGGGTAGAAGGTCAGCCGGGCGACGTCCTGCGGGGTGAGCAGTGCGAGGCAGGTGACCGCGCAGAGCACGGCGAGGGGGAAGCGGCGGCGCATCACCAGCGCGCCGGAGGTGACGAGCGCGAGAGCGCTCAGGGCGATCGCGGCAGGCGTGCCCGCCGGGTGGATCGCCCTCCCCACGCCGGGGAGGATCTCGCGGACCTGGTTGTCCGAGACGTCGACGGCGTAGTACACGGTGGTGACGGCGAACACCGCCGCCACCGCCAGGTCGAACTGCCGTCCGCGCAGGGTGAGGCGCGGCGCGGGCCCGGTCGGGAGCAGCGCACGGCGGGCTGCCCCACGGACCCGGTCCACCGCGGTCGTCTCGTTCGTCACCGGCACATTCTCACCGTTGCCCCGCCCCCGTGGGATCCGTCCCGGAGATCACATCCGGCGCGGCTCCTACGCCGGTCGCCTACTTCTCAGGGAGGACCCGGCAGGCCCTCGTTCCCACGGAGGACCGCGAACGGCTCCGACGAAGGACGCGGGCCGCCCCGGACGCCCGCCCGGCGTCCGGGGCGTCGAACGCGTGGAAGCAAGGAGCCCTTCATGCGGGAACCACGGAGGCACCAGGCAGACTCTGCGTGTTGTAGTCCCTTCGCACCTAAGGATGAGCACGCATGATCACCCTCACCAAGGAAGACGGCCCGGCCGACCTGGACGGCGTCACCCGCCTGTCCATCGGGGTCTCCTGGGATCCCACCGCCGGCAGCAGCGGCGGAGTGCTGGGCAAGCTGCGCCGCAAGACCGGCACCGACCTCGACCTGATCGCCGTCGCGATGCAGGGCACGGACCCGGTGCGCCTCGCGGGTCTCGACTCGCTCGACCCGATGGGCAACGGCTCGCTGGTGCACAGCGGTGACAACCAGACCGGGCACGGGGACGGGGACGACGAGACGGTGACCGTCGAGTTCGCCCGGATACCGGCCAACATCACGTCGATCGTGTTCGTCGCCGCGGCCTACAAGAAGGGCAGCTCCTTCCAGAAGGCGCGCAACATCAGCTTCAAGGTCTACGACGCGACCGGCGGCAATTCCCAGCAGGTCGCCGACATCTGGCCGAGCCTGCTCACCCAGGACAACGGCTGCGCCGTGGCGAAGGCCGTGCGGGTCGGCGGCAGTTGGAAGCTCGAGGTGATCAACGTGACGGGCAAGGTCAAGCAGGGCGACGAACACGCCCTGATGCGTTTCGCCGTCAGCAAGTAGCGGTGTGCAGGCGGGTTCTGTCGAGCCGAGCGCGTGAACGGAGGCAAGGGTGAACCAGGTGCTGTACGGCGAACGGTCGTGGAACCCGCTCGCGCGGACCGTTGACCTGACCGAGGATCACGTGCGCCGGGGCGGCAGGACCACCCCGCTGGGCGAACTGAACCTCGCGGCCATGGCCGAGGCGTTCCGGCGCGGGCACTGGCTCGGAGGCGGCGGGACGGAGCGCCCGCTCGAGCGGTTGGCCGAGGGCGCGGGGGTGGTGCCGGTGACCCGCGTCACGGGGGCCGCCGTACCGGTGCGGGTGCGGCAGGCCGCCGAGTTCGCCCGCAGTCTGGGAGAGCTGGCGGTGCGGCAGTGCGGTGGGCCCGCCCAGGTGGCGGCCCTGGCCGACCGGGCCCGTGCCGAGGAGGTACCGCTCTGGATCGCACGGCGCTTCGCACCGGGCCCGGCCGGCCCGATAACCGTCGCCGTGGACCGGCGGCTGGTGCGCGTGGACGTCTGGGGGCCGCACGCTCCCGTCGTGCGGATCCGGGCGCCTGACGGCTTCGGGCCCCACGTCACCGGAGAGTCGGCCGGCCTGCGGCTGACGGTCGGCGGCGTCACGGCGGAGCTCGTGCTGAAGAAGAAGCTGCGCAGGTCCAGGAGTCACGTTCAGGCGCGACTGCCCGGGCAGTGCTGGGTGCTGCGGCGTGAGGACGCGCTGACGTCGCGGCTGCTGCGCGACGAGCGGTGTGTCGCCATGCTGACGAGGCCCCCGCGCCGACCGGCGTCCGAGCCGGGCGCGGTACTGCTGCCGCTGACCCCCGTGCGGTACGAGAGCCCCGATCCGCTGGACGCCGTCATGGCGCAGGCCTTCGCCGTCGCCTTCGGGCTCGGCGACACGACGGGCTCGGCGCGGTTCCGGCCGGAGCGGCGGGCGGCGGCCGGGAGCGAGCCCGTCGCCTCCGACGAAGGCTGGGACCGCCCCTGGTTCACCAACCTCGGCAAGGGGAGCGACGACAACGAAGCCGGCGGCGGCGACGGCTGGGGCGCGGACGGCGGAGACGGCGGCGGAGGCGACAGCGGGGGTGACGGCGGGGGCGGCGGCGGGGGCGGCGGGGGTGACTAGGCGAGGGACGCGGCGTGGAAACGGAACGGCGCCCTGGCGACACCGCCCGCGAGGTGCCTGCGCACTCTCGCCGACGGTGTCCATCCATGGTGACGGTTACTCAGTTGAGCGTCCACTTCTGGTTGTTCTGACCGTTGCAGGTCCACAGGAGCAGCTTGGTGCCGTTGGCGGTCGCCGCGTTCGAGGCGTCGAGGCACAGGCCCGAGAGGTTGTTGGTGAGGGTGCCGTCGGCGTGGGCCGTCCACTTCTGGTTGGTGCCGCCGGTGCAGTCCCAGATGATGACCTTGGTGCCGTTGGCGGTGCCGCTGTTGTCGGCGTCCAGGCACTTGTCGCCGTAGACGACCAGTTCTCCGCGCGAGGTCTGGGCGAAGGTCTCGTTGCGTCCGCCGGAGCAGTCCCAGAGCTGCGCCTGGGTGGCGTTGACATAGGTGTTCTTGTCGATGTCCACGCAGCGGTGGGAAGCGGATCCGACCAGGGCGACACCGTCGGTGCCGGGGATGCCCTGAACGCGTAGGGCGTCGATGTCCGGGGCGGCGCCGCCGGGGA
The DNA here is from genome assembly GCF_052543235.1 of Streptomyces sp. SAS_272. Classification (NCBI taxonomy): domain Bacteria; kingdom Bacillati; phylum Actinomycetota; class Actinomycetes; order Kitasatosporales; family Streptomycetaceae; genus Streptomyces; species Streptomyces sp. SAS_272. The sequence goes on from NZ_JBMNDR010000091.1 coordinate 24,778, forward strand.
CCGCGGCGAACTTCACGGTGTTCGCGCCCTTGGCCAGGTGTGCGAGCACGGACACGGTGCGGTAGGCGGTGGCCGAGCCGGTCGGCGGGAAGGCCACCGCATACGAGAACTGGCCGTTGACCTGGACGGTGGCCTTGCGGGCCGTGCCGCCGCCGTTGGCGTAGGTGATGTCGACCAGCTTGGTGCCCGCCGTGGCGGCGGTGACGCCGGCGAAGGTCGGGGCGGTGGCGGCGGTGGTGTCCTCGAAGGTGGCGCCCGCCGCCTCGGTGCCGGAGACGGTCAGCAGCACCGCGTCGTTGGCGGGGACGGACGTGGTGTACCCGGTGGCGAACGAACCGGCGGCGGTGCGGGTCCAGGCGTTGCGCACGGCGGCCGAGGCGCCGGTCAGGCCGAGGTCGGCCCAGCGGACGGTGATGTCCGCGGCGGAGCCGGTGCGGTTGAACAGCATCACCGCCCGCCTGCCGGTACCCGACAGCACCTTGCCGTACACCTGCAGATTGCGCGTGTCCTCGGCGACCTTGACGCCCTGCAGTCCGCGCGGGTCCTGGTCGACGGCGAGGACCTCGGGGTTGGTGAGGATGTCACGGGTCTCCGCGCTCATCGTGGCCAGGTTGTTGCCGGCCAGCAGCGGGGCGCCCGCGATCGACCACAGGCTCATGTGCAGCCGGTTGCGCTGGGCGGTCATGCCGCTCAGGCCGACCATCATCATGTCGGGGTCGTTGTAGTAGCCGGTGTGCTGGGCCGCGGGCTGCAGGGCCTGGTCGAAGTTGCGGTACATCTTCGTCAGCCCCGGCGTCTCCTTGTAGAGGAGGACGTCGTCGCTGGTGCGCCACAGGTCGCCGTGTCCGGTCGCCCAGTTCCAGGGCAGTCCGCTGCCCCACTCGCAGAAGGACAGCACCAGGCTGCGGCCGGTGACCGCCGAGGCGGCCTCGTTCGCGGCGGCGATCTGCTTGTACTGGGTCTCCTGGTTCAGCCCCTCCACCCGGCCGCCGCACCAGTCGATCTTGACGTAGTCGAAGCCCCAGCGCTGGAAGGTCTCCAGGTCCTGCTGGTAGTGGCCCTCCATTCCGGTGCCGGGGGCGGCGGGGCGGGTGGTGGGGTAGTAGAAGCCGCAGCCCTGCTTGCCCGCGTCGGTGTAGATGCCGGCCTTCAGGCCCTTGCCGTGGATGTAGTCGGCGATCGCCTTCATGCCGCCGGGCCACAGGTTCTCGTCGACGACGATGGCGCCGTTCGCGTCGCGCGCGCCCTGCCACCAGCCGTCGTCGAGGTTGACGTACTTGTAGCCGGCCGCGGCCATGCCGGAGGAGACGACAGCGTCGGCCTGCTGTTTGATCGCAGTGGAATCGATGCTGCTGAAGAACGCGTTCCAGGACGCCCAGCCCATCGGCGGGGGTGTGACGTCGATCTGGCTGGTGCTCACGGCGACCGGTTCGGCGGGCAGGGACGCCGGCGGCTCTTGCCGGTCGAGGGTCGCCAGACCCACGACGGCGAGTCCGACGGCGAGGGTCTGCGCGGTGACGCGTCTGACCCATTGACGGGCAGGGGTAGCGGGCATGCGACTCTTCCTTCTGTCCGGCATCTCGGACGGAGTTCGAGGATTCGGTCAGAAGGTAGAGGTGGGGCTGTGGGGGGTCAATGGTTTTGTCGTTTCGCGTTGGGTTTTGTGTGACCGCCGGGTCGGAGCCTGTCACGGTGTCGCCGAAGGAGGATTCGCGAGGCCGGCCGCAGGCTGCCGCCGGTGCCTCACCGCGCCCGGCGTTCCCCCGCTTTTCGATCGTCGCGGGGCCGCCCAGGTGACGGCCATGGGCCGGAAGGGGCAGTGCCCGGGCCCGGTGGCGCATTCCCTCCTATCGTGGAGCCGCACAGTGACGGGCGGCACCGAGGCGGGCAGCACATGAGGGAACCGCGGATCGACTACGCGGCCGTGTTCCGGGCCCTCCCCGGCATGGTGGCTCTGCTGACCCCCGACCTGGTGTACGCCGACGCCAACGAGGACTTCCTCCGGTTGGCCGGGCGCACCCGCGAGCAGCTGCTGGGCCGCTACATGTTCGACGTCTTCCCCGAGAACCCCAACGACGCGGCCGCGGCCGGCATGCGCGAGACCCAGGCGTCGATGATGCGGGTGGTGGACACCGCAGAGCGCGACACCATGGCGTTGCTGCGCTACGACATCGAGGACCGCGCGCGGCCCGGCCACTGGGTGGAGCACTTCTGGAGCCCGGTCAACGCCCCCGTGCTGGGCCCGGACGGGGACGTGGTGCTGATCGTGCACCGGGTGGAGGAGGTCACCGAACTCATCCGCGCCCGCGGCGGCGCAGGCAGCGACAGCAGCCGGGCGCGCGTGCTCGAGGCCGAGCTGTACACCCGTGCCCGCGAACTCCAGGACGTGAACGAACGTCTGCGCCGGGCCCACGCGCACGACCGCGAGGTCGCGCTGGCTCTGCAGGCGGCGATGCTGCCCGCCCCGACGCCGGTCGGACACCACAGGGCGGCCGTCCGTTACCGTCCCGCGGTCGGCACCCTCAACGTGTGCGGCGACTGGTACGACCTGGTCGACCTGCCCGGTGACCGCATCGCGGTCGCCGTCGGCGACGTCGTGGGCCACGGCCTGCGGGCGGCCGGCGTGATGGGGCAGCTGCGCAGCGCGCTGAGCGCGGCCGCCCGGGTCGCCGACGGCCCCGCCCGGGCCGTGGAGGCCCTCGGGCTGTACGCCCGCCACGTCGACGGCGCCGAGTCGAGCACCGTGGTGAAGACCTTCATCGACTGGGCCACCCACACCCTCACGTACAGCAGCGCGGGCCACCCGCCACCCGCCCTGCTCGACCCGGACGGCACCGTGACCTTCCTCGACCGGGCGACCGACCCGCCGCTCGGCGCGCGCCCCGAGCACGTCCCGCGGCCGCAGGCCAGTACGCCCTTCGCGGAGGGCGCCACGCTGGTCCTGTACACCGACGGACTGATCGAGCGTCGCCACGAGGACATCGACGTCGGACTCGCCCGTCTCGCCGACTCCCTCGTCCGCCACGGGCAGTCCGACCCCGAGGCTCTGGCCGACGCGCTCCTGGCCGACCTGCTGCCCCCCACCGGCACCACCGACGACACCGCGCTGGTCGTCCTGCGCCTGTGACCCTGCCCTGCTGCGTCGCGTCGTCAGCGGCTGCTGCGGGGCAGCAGCCGCTCACGACAGACGAAGCGGACGTCGCGGTCGAGGCAGAACCGGGCAGGATGTCGCGCCGGCCTCCCGTCGCAGCCGGGTCGCTCCGGCCCTTTGCCTCAGTCCTCCCGCCGCACGACGCACAGGGCCCAGATGACGAAGGCGTACAACGCGATCAGGGTGAGCGACCAGACGGGGTAGTACGGGATCGACAGGAAGTTCGCGATGAGCAGCAGTCCCGCGATGCCGACCGCCACGACCCGTGCCCACGTGGCACGCGAGAAGAGGCCGACGCTCACTGCCATGGCGATCACTCCGAGGACCAGCTGGATCCAGCCCCAGCTCGTCAGGTCGAACTTGAAGACGTAGTTCGGGGTGGAGACGAACACGTCGTCGTCGGCGATGGCCATGATGCCCCGGAAGAGATCGAGGACACCGGCGATGAACAGCATGACGGCGGCGAACGTCACCAGCCCGCCTGCCCCCGCATGGGCAGATTCCGAGCGGTGGTGAGTCGTGGTCGTGCTCATGGTGGATTCCTCACTTCCTCGGTGAGATGCAACGCCCAGCGCTGTCTCTTCGAGCCTGAGGGCGTCCGGGCGACGCGTGATCACCCGTTGCGGGTGAAGTCGGCGAACGGCGTCGAGGAGCGTCGCGCCGGGCCGGGCCCAGGGGGCGTTCGTGTGTTCACGGCGGCGCCGCGGCCGGCCAGGAACGCGAAATCACCCTCTGCGGGCGATGCCGCTGCAGGCGAAGACGGGTCGACTTCACTTGCCCCCTGCTGTGCCCCCTCCTGCGAGTCGAGGACCCGTACATGACCCGATCGGTTCCTTCCCGCGACGGACGTTCGGCGGGCCGTGACGCGCGGCTGTCCGGGTCGCCCCGCCGTCAGGCGTTGCTCGCGGGTCTGCGGACGGTCATGACGGCGACCGGACTCGTCGTGGGGTACTACCTGCTGCCCATGGACTCGGGGTTCTCGGGTGCTTCGGCCGTCGGTGTCGTGGTGGGTCTGCTGGGCATGCTGGCGCTCTTCGCGTGGCAGATCCGTACGATCGCCTGTTCCCCGTCCCCCCGTCTGCGGGCCGTCGAGGCGCTGTCCACCACTGTTCCGCTCTTCCTGCTGCTCTTCTCGGGCGCCTATTTCCTGCTCGAGCGCGGCACGCCCGGCAGCTTCAGCGAGCCCCTCACGAGGACCGACTCGCTGTACTTCACCCTCACCGTGTTCAGCACGGTCGGCTTCGGCGACATCACCGCCGTCACGCAGACGGCGCGCGTCCTCACGATGGTGCAGATGGTGGGGAACATCCTGCTCGTCGGAGTGGCCGCCAAGGTGGTGGCAAGCGCGGTGCGGACCGGTCTGCACCGGAGGGAGAAAGGAGAGACGGGAGGGAGAGGAGAGCCGGGGGAGCCGGAAGGGCAGGGAGAGAGGGGAGACCCGGGAGACCCGGGAGAGCCGGGAGGCCCGGGAGGCCCGGGAGGCCCGGGAGGCCCGGGAGGCCCGGGAGGCCCGGGAGGCCCGGGGGAGATGCCAGAGAAAGGCCGGTGACGGGAAGACGCGTGTCCGCCGGTCAGCCGAAGAACACCTCGAACTCGTCGTACAGCGACGGATCGACGCGCTTGGTCCTCGCCGTGGCCTCGGCGAGGGGGACGCGGACGATCCGGGTGCCCTGCAGGGCGACCATGACGCCGAAGTCGCCGTCCTTGACGGCGTCGATGGCGTGCAGCCCGAAGCGTGTGGCCAGCCAGCGGTCGAACGCGCTCGGGGTGCCCCCGCGCTGAACGTGCCCCAGCACCGTGGTGCGGGCGTCCTTGCCGGTGCGCTCCGAGATCTCACGAGCCAGCCACTCGCCGACGCCGGACAGCCGTGCGTGGCCGAACTCGTCGCGCGAGTGGTCCTTGAGGACCACCTGCCCCTCCTTCGGGGCTGCTCCCTCGGCGACCACGACGATCGGCGCGTAGTTGATCCTGAATCTGTTCGTCACCTGCTCACAGACCTGCTCGATGTCGAAGGGCCGCTCCGGGACGAGGATCACATTGCCGCCGCCCGCGATGCCGGCGTGCAGGGCGATCCACCCGGAGTGGCGCCCCATGACCTCCACCACCAGGGCGCGCATGTGGGACTCGGCGGTGGTGTGGAGACGGTCGATGGCCTCGGTCGCGATATTGACCGCGGTGTCGAAGCCGAAGGTGTAGTCGGTGCCGTAGACGTCGTTGTCGATGGTCTTGGGCACGCCGACCAGGGGGATTCCCTGACGGCTCAGTTCGGTCGCCACGCCGAGCGTGTCCTCGCCGCCGATCACGACGAGCGCGTCCACGTCGTGCGCGGCAAGCGTGTCCTGGACGCGTCGTAGCCCGTCCTCGTGGGTGAACGGGTTGGTGCGCGAGGAGCCGAGGATGGTTCCGCCGCGGGGGAGGATCCCCCGCACCCTGGCGATGTCCAGCGGCAGGACGACATCCCGGAGCAAGCCGAGCCAGCCGTCGCGCAACCCGACGAAGTCGAAGCCGTACGCGTCGACGCCTTTGCGGACGACACTGCGGATCACGGCGTTCAGGCCGGGGCAGTCACCACCGCCGGTCAGCACTCCGACCCTCATGGGCTTTCTCCCATCCGCTGGACGGCGCCCGCAGCCGCGACCTGCGCGGCGATCGGCACCGCTGCCGGGAACATGGATCGCCTGCTTCCAGCGTCCTCCCGTTCGCCCCGCAGTGGCCACCCGGCGGGCGGGTCGTCCGACGGCAGGCCGTGACGGGCGGATCTCGGAAGGTCCGCCCGCCGGCGGTGCTCAGCACGGGGCGCGCCCGTTCACTGCCGTCGTCCGCCGTGGTACCGCTCGGCGAGGCGGGCGAGCGCGACGGCCGCGAGGAGGAGGCCGAAGTCGCGCAGCGCGATGTCGTAGTGGTCGGGGATGGTCAGGAGGTTGACGATGATGCCGCCCAGCCAGCCGGCGACCAGCCATGCTCCGAAGCGGGGAGCGAAGGCCACGGCGATGCCGGCCGCGATTTCGATCGCGCCCACGGCGTACATGGCGGCCTGGGCGCTCCCGGGGACGAGGTCGTCGATCCACGGCGCGAGGTAGGCGGGCCAGTCCACGAGCAGATTGGCGAACTTGTCCAGCCCGAACACGATCGGCGCCACCGTGAAGGCGGTGCGAAGGATCATGAACGCCTGGTATCCCGGATCGGCGAGCAGGCCGCGCCGCGCGGGGGCGGGCGTGGTGCCTGTGGTGACGGAGGACATGACGACCAGTCCTTCTATAGACAACTCTCATTGTTTATAGAAGCTCGGAACTCTTCTTTAGTCAATGGCCGTGGGTTTTACACTGGTGTTCGTGAACGAGCCGAAGGAAGCACGCGACGCCGACGTCTCCGCGATCGCCGCTCTGGACGAGCCGACTCGCCGAAGGCTGTACGACCATGTGGTGCGCCAGCCGGGCCCCGTCGGCCGGGACGAGGCGGCGGCCGCGCTGGGGCTGGCCCGCCAGACCGCGGCGTTCCACCTCGACCGTCTCGCCGACGAGTCCCTCCTCGACGTGGTCTATGAGCGGCGCAGCGGGCGGGCGGGTCCGGGTGCGGGCCGTCCGGCCAAGCTGTACCGGCGCTCGGCGAAACAGATAGCGGTCACCCTGCCGGACCGGCGCTACGAGCTTGCCGGGCGACTGCTCGCCCAGGCCGTGGAGGAATCCGCCGCGACCGGTGAGGCGGTGCAACCGGTGTTGCGGCGCAAGGCCGAAGAGCTCGGTACCCACCTGGGAGCGGCGGGCGGCGCGGTCCTGCTCGATGTCCTGGAGCGGTACGGATTCGAGCCCGGCCACGAGGAGGGGGCGCTCGTACTGGGCAACTGCCCCTTCCACGCCCTGGCCCGCGACCACACGGAGACGGTCTGCGCCATGAACCTGCACCTGCTGCGCGGTGTCCTGCACGGCCTGGGGGAGCTCGGGTACACGGCCGTTCTTGCGCCCGGCCCGGGTCGGTGCTGTGTCCGCCTGGAGCCTGCCGCCTGAACGGACGGCCGGCGGCGGGAAGCCGACCGACCCCTGCCCCGGCGCGGTGGACGTCCGGAAGAGGATGAGAGGGAGGAACGATGCACCGGGCCATGGGTCCGTCGAACTCGCCCGGGACGGCGACGTCCGTCCCTCTCGGGGCAGTCACGCCACGGCGTTCAGCAAGTCGGCCAGTACGTCGGGACGTTCCAGGGCGATGAAGTGGCCGGCCTTCGGCACCTGAGTGAAGTCGGCGGCCGGCAGCAGTCGCCGGTCGGCCTGCCGGTCCGACGGCCTGGACCAGTCGTTCTCGCCGTAGACGAGGTGGACGGGGGCCTTGACCTCGGCGTAGCGGGAGCGGGCCGCGATGAGGCTGGGCAGGGCCTGGTACACGCCCCGGGCGACGGTCGGGTAACCGGGGCGGCCGCCCACCCGGAGGAGTTCGTCCACGTAGTCCTCCCGCAGTGCGCTTCTGTCGCCGAGGCCGCCCCGCAGGATCGCGCTGAGGACGGGCCTGGGTTCCACCCCGGCGATCACCGGGCCCACTCCGGGCGTGAGGACGCCGCTGACCACCGCGCGGGCGAGGAGGGAGGACCGGGCGATCCCGCCGCGGAAGTCGTACGTGTTGACCGCGACGACGCGCCGGACGCGCTCGGGCAGGTCGGCCGCCGTGGTCAGGGCGAGCACCGCCCCCATGGACTCGCCGGCCAACGTGACGTCGTGGAGGTCGAGTTCGGCCAGGAGCCGCTCGACGCCCGCACGCATGGCCGGTTCGTCGTACGACGCCCCGGGCACGATCTCGGAGTAGCCCATCCCCGGCAGATCCAGGGCGTACACGGTGTAGTGGTCCGAGATCAGCGGGATCAGGTGGCGGAAGTGCTCGGCCTGGGTGCGCACGGTGTGCAGCAGCACCAGCGGGGAACCGGCGCCCGCCTTGAGATAGCGCAGGGTTCCCTCGTGGCCGTGGCGTCCTGTGCGCGGGGGGATGGTGTGGCTGGTGGTCCCGGGGATGTGGATCGTGGGACGAAGGTCCTGGGTGGGCATGTCGCCGTCTCCCTGTGCGAAGGGGCTTACTCGGCCAACTGGGGGTACAGCGCTGCGAGGTCGCCGGCGAGGCCTGCCTTGACCTGGCGCGAGACATCGTCGGCGAGGACCTCGTGGACGTCCTTCTCGATGCCGTCGAGGGCGAGTGCGGCGACGTCCCGGGGGTCCGACTTGGGTGCGTCGACGCCGGCTGCGAGGTCGGTGTCGACGTATCCCACGTGCAGTCCGGTGACGTTGATCCCGCGCGGCTGCAGTTCCAGGCGCAGGGAGTTGGTCTGCGACCACAATGCAGCCTTGGAGGCGCTGTAGGAGCCGCCCAGTGCGATCCACGAGAGCACGGAGTGCACGTTGAGGAGGTGGCCGCCGCCGTTGCGCTCGATCACCGGCGCCAACGCCCGGGTGAGCAGCAGCGGTCCGTAGAAGTTGGTCTCGAACTCCCGGCGCACGTCGTCGACCGGGGAGTCGAGGAAGGACGCGCCGACCGAGGCGCCGGCGTTGTTGATCAGCACGGTGATGTCCTGTGCCTGTGCGGCGGCGGCCGCCACTGAGGCCGGGTCGGTCACTTCCAGCGCCACGGGCACGGCGTCGGGGTGCGTCACGCTGCGCGGGTCACGGGCCGTGGCGTAGACCTTGCCGGCGCCGCGTGCGTAGAGCTCCTCCACCAAGGCCTTGCCGATGCCCCGGCTGCCGCCGGTGACGAGGACGTTCGCGCCCTTCAGAGCGGTCATGACTGCCTCCGCAGATTGGGAAACTGATCGGTTTCCACCACAGTAAACTGATCGGTTTCCCGAAGCAAGCGCCCCGAGGGATTCATCTGTGCGCCCGAGTGGCCGGTCGGGTGTGATCTCCGGCCTGTGCGGGCTTCGGCCTCGCCCGCCTCGCCCCGCCGCTCCCGGCCCGTGGCGTCGGCGGGGGGCGAGCCGGTGATCGCCCGTTGAAGCTGAACGCGCCGGGGGTGCGCGGCCGCTCGCCGCCGGAGCGCCGTCCTGCTCGACGCGGCGGACATGCTCTGACGCTTCGCGCTCACGGACGGTCCCGGCGCGGGGCGCGTGCAGTTCGGGCACTCGGGCGGGAACCGAGTCGATCACTTTCTCGGTCAGTGTGGGTGAGCGGCTCGGTCGCCGGGCGGGGCGTCAGCCGGTCGGCCTGATCGGGTGGCCGGCGTCGTGGTCGTTCAGGGGAGGCGCGGGGATGCTTGATTCGCGGACGCAGGACGGGTCGCACCTTTCTGCGCCGGGCTGCGGCTGGTATCTGGCGGCGCCTGCTCTGTCTGCCGTCGGCGTGTACGGCGGCACGGCGTGGACGGTTCGATCGTGGGCGGACTGCCCACTGGGGAACGACGTCAGCAACGACATCGGTCTGCAGATGACGATGCCGGTGGTGTGGCTTTGCATGACCCTGTTGATGCTGCTGACTCAACTCGTACTGCGCAGGCGGCCTCTTCCGGGCGGCCGGGCCGCCATGTGTCTCGCCCTGCTCGCGGCAGCCGTCACGCTGACGCTTCTGTACCGTTTCGGGATGGGCTGGCCTGGTCGTCCGCCTGAGGGGGAATGCATGGAGGGATATCCGCTCTTCCCCTTCACGGGCAAGACCGGCCCGCACGCCGCCGACTAGGGCGGTCCGAACCGCGCCGCCCGGCTGGAAAGCCCACGCCGCGCACGCCGGCCGTCCCTTCCTGATCGGCCACGCGGGCCGCGGCGGCGACCAGGTCGCCGCGACCGGCGATCCTCATATCGGATACAGTGTTGCTGTTATGGCGCTGATGGGATCGGGTGAGGTGTTTCGTGGCGGCGACTGACCCTGTGAGGGCGGGCGCACCTGCTCGGCGTTCACCGGGGCGCCCGCCCGTGCCGTTGGAGCGGATCGTCGCCGCCGCACTGAACATCGTGGACGAGGAGGGCTCCGACGCTCTCTCGATGCGGACGCTGGCACAACGCCTGGGCTCGGGCACGGCGACGCTGTACCGGCACTTCGACAACCGGACGGTGCTGATCGCCCATGTCGTGGACCGCATGTTCGGCAGCGTGGAACTGAACGGCGCAGAGCTCCGCTCGATGGGCTGGCAGCAGGCGCTGGGGACGGTCGCGCACGCCATGTTCGGCGCTCTGGCCCGGCACCGGAACGCGGCGCGCCTGATGGTCGAGCAGATCCCCTTGGGGCCCAACGCGATGGCGCTGCGGGAGCGCTGTGTCGCGGTGCTGCTCGACAGCGGCTTCCCGCCGCGAGTGGCGGCACAGACCTACGCGACCCTGGCACGCTACGTCCTCGGATTCGCCATGCAGGTCGGCGGGCACGGCGGCGCAGGAAGCGACGACACGGGGCAGTCCGCCGTCTTTCGGAGCGTGGATCCGGAGCTGTTCCCGGCGACCGTCGCGGTGGCCGAGTCGATGCCTGTTCCGATCGAGGACGAGTTCTCCTTCGGCCTCGAGCTTCTTCTCAGCGGGCTTGCCCGCCTGCGCGACGACATCTGACCCCGGCGGCGACGGGCAGCCGCCCGGATCACGGCCCTGGTCGCCGGTCTCGCCTCCCCCTGGGCGCCGGTCTCGCCTCCGTTCGGCGCCGCGCCGTGGTGCGGACAGGGGCCCGTCGGCGCGCGGTCCGGGCCGGGAGGCCGGTGCGAGGTGTCAGTCCGGGGGGCCTTCGGGCCCGCGCGGCGGCCCTCGAACCGGAACGGTTGCCGCCCTGCTGGGACATGGTGCGACTCCTGGTTTCTTGGGTTACGGCGTCATCGCCCGCGCGGCGGATCGTGTGGTGGCGAGGAAGTCCCGAGTGGCGATATGCCCGATGTAACCGTCGGGACGGATCAGCAGCAGCGTGTCGCCGGTCAGGCCGTAGCCACGCCGCAGTGTGTTCCCGGGGTCGGAGAGAGCGAGCCCGTCGGCGGCGGCCGCCCCGACGGTCAGCCGCTTCAGCCGGGCGCCGGCCGTCGGCCAGGCGAGCCGTTCGAGGTCCCCGGCGGCGTCGGCGCCGTAGGCGATGGCGGTGAAGTGCGGCCCGCGGAAGACGTCGAACAGCCGGGTCCCGGCCCCGTCGGCGCCGAAGAGCTCCGCGTCCGGTGCGCGGTCGCCCACACGCAGTGTCCCGGTGCGCATCCCTTCGGCGGGGGCGAGCGGGCCGCCGTGGTACGTCAGGCTGAGCTGCTGCTCGTCCTTGCCCCGCTTCATGCTCGACGGGTCGAGCCTGGCGATGCCGCCCCACTTCTTCGTGGACAGCCCGAGGACCGCGGCGGCGATCGGCTGTCTCTCCGCCTCGTAGGTGTCCAGCAGCGCGGGGTTCGCACCGGCGAGGACCTGGCCGAGCTTCCAGCCGAGGTTGTAACCGTCCTGCATGCCGGTGTTCAGGCCCTGGGCGCCGGCCGGGGGGTGAACGTGTGCGGCGTCACCGGCGAGGAGAACGCGTCCTCGGCCATAGCTCTCCGCCAAGCGGATGTTGGGCCGGAACACCGACGTCCAGCGGATGTCGTGCAGTTGAATGCGCCTGTCGTGGGTGTGGTCGTGGATCCGCAGGAGGATGTCGTCCCTCTTCGAAGGCGGTTCCTCGTCCGGCGTGAGACGGATCATCCACTGGAACATGTCGCTGTCGGGGAGCGGGCAGGCGCCGATGAGTCCGCCGCCCGGGCGGGGCCACATGTGCCACCGGTCCCGAGCCAGACCGCTCACCGAGGCGTCGACGATGAGGACTCGGTCGCCGTCGTCCGTCGTCCCGACGAAACCGACGCCGAGCTGCCTGCGCACCACACTGGAACCGCCGTCCGCGCCCACGACGTAGCGGGCGACGATCTCCTCCGTGCCCTGCGTGCCGGCCACCTTGGCGACGACGGTCTCTTCGTCCTGCGTCAGCTCGGTCAGTTCTCGGCCGAACTCGACCGCACGGCCGAGCTCGCTCAGCCGGGCGTGCAGTGCGCGGTCCGTGCGGAACTGGGGGATCAGCCAGGTGTCGGGGTACGGGACGTCCGCGGTCGCCTCCTTGTGGGGGAACATCTTCCACGGCAGCGCGAGCGGTCCCGCGTGGAGACCGAGCTTGGGGTAGGTGCTGCCGCCGGCCAGTACGTCGTCGAGGGCGCCGAGGTCTTCGAGGACCTCGAGGCTGCGGGGCTGGACGCCCTTGGCGCGGGAACCGTCGAAGGCGTGGGGGGATCTGTCGACGATGCGTACGTCGAGTCCCCGGCGTACGAGGTCGATGGCCACGGCGGAGCCCGATGGGCCCGCGCCGACGACCAGGACGTCGATGACGGGTGGGCGGTTCACGAGTCGAGCCTTTCGGTGCGTGCGGCCACGAACGGGACGATCTGAACGGCGACGTCGCGGGGCCGTTCGAAGGGGGCCATGTGGCCGCATTCGGCCGCTCAGACCCGGTCCTTATAATGGATACACTGTTACCGATAATGCAGGGTGTCAAGTGCGAGCCCTCTTGGGGGGTGCGGCGGTGAGGCCGTGGTGAACGCCCCGCCGCCGCCGGTTTCGGGATGCCCCCGCTGCTTGATACGGATCCCGGCGAGCTGCGGGCGGTACCTGGTGCTCTCGTCCGGGGCGGGCTTGCCGAGCTTCGAGGCCGTCAGATGCAGACAGCGGCCCGTAGCGGCCGGTGGCGGACGTGAGCGTGCAGGTCTGAGCGGCTCCGCCCGGGTTGGGTTCGGCGGTGACGGCGCGGGCGGTGGTGCAGGTGCCGGACCCGTCGGGGCGGGTCCGGATCGTGAAGTCGACGGGGAAGCCCGCCGTGCCGCCGCCGACCGCGCCGGGCGTCGTCCCCGGCCCGCGAGCCCGCGAGCCCGCGACCGACC
>NZ_JBMNDR010000092.1:0-37520 GCF_052543235.1 Streptomyces sp. SAS_272
GTGGCTCGGGGGGCGACCCCCTCCCCGAGCCACAGCCGTGCGATCGGCACGTCCGCCGTGCCGGACGTGCCCGTCCGTGCGGCCCGTCCGTCCGGCCCCTCTGTCTGCCCGTCAGCCGAACATGCCGGGCCGGTAGTCGCCCGCGGGCTGCCGGACGATCACGTTCAGACGGTTGTAGGCGTTGATGAGCGCGACGAGCGCCACCAGGGCCGTGAGCTGCTCCTCGTCGTAGTGCTTCGCGGCGTTCGCCCAGACCTCGTCGGACACGCCGCCCGCCGCGTCGGCGATGCGCGTGCCCTCCTCGGTCAGCTCCAGCGCGGCGCGCTCGGCGTCGGTGAACACCTTGGCCTCCCGCCACACCGCGACCAGGTGCAGGCGCTGATCGGACTCGCCCGCATGCACGGCGTCCTTGGTGTGCATGTCGGTGCAGAAACCGCAGCCGTTGATCTGACTGGCCCGCAGCATCACCAGCTGCTGGACCGTGCCCGGCAGCGTCGACCGGGTGACGGCCTTGCCCGCCGTGTTGAAGTGCTTCATCAGAGTCCCGGCGAACGGGGTGCCGAGCAGGTCGAGACGCGCTTCCATGGTGATCTCCTTGCCGTGTCGGGGCTTACACGGCAATGACGGCTCGCGCCGCCGACGTGTGACGGACGGCGGCCACGGCCGCGTGTGACCTGCGTCTCCCCTGGCTCGGCCGTGTCGTCAGCGCCGCAGGTTCGCGGCGGTGGCGGCGGCGACGACGCGGTCCCGTTCGGCCCGCGTGAACCGTCCGTCGGTCTGCCAGACGTCGGCCAGTGCGCGCACCGCGGCCAGGAAGGCGGCGGAGGTCGCGAACGGCGCCTGCTGCCACAGGACGTCGAGGAAGGTCAGGCCGTCGCCGCGGGAGCGGTTCGGCACGCCCGAGTCGGACGCGCCGAAGACGACGACCGGCTCCACACGCCGGAAGTAGGCGTGGTACCGGGCGTCGTCCGCGACATGGAACGGGGCCAGGGTCAGACCGTGCGTGGTGAAGTACTGCGGGCGGCCCTGCGGACGGATCGCGTCGGCCAGGTCGCCGCGCAGGGTGAAGTCCTTGTAGAACGAGAACTGCCGGAAGTCCGTCGCCTGGCTCCGCGCGACCAGCAGGACCGGCCCGTGGAAGAGGGACTGCACGGACGGGTCGTCCGACGCCCGCTCCACGCGCAGCCGGTAGGGCGCGGAGACGGTGACCTGGTCGCCGCGCCGCCAGTCCCTGCGCAGGGTGAGATAACTGCCGGGGGCCGCCGACGCCTGCTGCTGGACCCCGTTGACCGCGACGGTGAAACCGGCCGTGGCCCAGGAGGGGACCCTGAGCTTCAGGTCGAGGCTGCCGCCGCCCTCGCGGAACGTCAGCGTGCGGACGCCCTCCGACGGGTAGGCGCTCGTCTGCTCCACGACCAGCCCCCGCTCCGGCCACCGCAGCGTCGAGGCGAGGTAGAGGTTGACGTACAGCGCGTCGCCGGCGGCCGAGCGGAAGTACACCGAGTCCTGGTACTTGGTGTGGTTCTCCATGCCGGTGCCGCCGCAGCAGGTGCCGGTGTTGTCGTACTGGCGCACCGTCCCCGGGCCCATGCCGACGAAGTAGGTGACCTCCGGGCTGCTCGTACTGCTCACGTCCCGGCGGGAGGCCAGGATGTGGTTGGTCAGGCCGCGTTCGTAGTAGTCCATGTAAGCGGCGTCCGGTGCGTGGAAGAACAGCTGACGGCTCAGTTTGAGCATGTTGTACGTCGCGCAGGTCTCGGCGTTGTCGTCGCCCAGGGTGGCCGCGATCGCGCCCCGGGCCCGGAAGATCTCCCCCTTTCCGGCGCCTCCCTGACTGTAGGTCCGCGGACCGACCACCATGCCCCAGAAGTTGCGGGCCGCGTCCGCGTACTCCTGCTCACCGGTGTGGTCGAAGAGCCTTGCGTAGCCGGTGAACTGGGGGATGTGCTGGTTGGCGTGCCGGCCGTCCAGGACGTCCCGGTCGCCGGCACAGGCGTCCAGGAGTGCGGTGTTGTCGAAGCAACGGGCGGCGGCGAGGTGCTCCGCCCGGCCGGTGAGCGCGTACAGGTCCGCCATCACCTCGTTCATCCCGCCGTACTCCCCGGCGATGTAGATCGACCACATCCGCTCCAACTGCGCCTTCGGCAGACGGCCGAGGCGGCTGTGCACCCAGTCGCCCATCTTCGAGGCGATGGTCAGCGCCTGTGCGTTCCCGGCCAGGGTGTACGCGTCGAGCAGCCCGCGCATGATCTTGTGGCAGGTGTAGTAGGGGGCCCAGATGGTGGGGTAGGTCGTGTAGCTCTCCAGCAGGATGAACTGGGTCTCGGGGTAGGCCGCCAGGTAACCGGGGTGACTCGGCTTCGGCGATCCGTGGTCGGCCAGTGCCAGCTGGCACTCGCCCAGCGCGGTCACCAGGTAGTCGAGTCTGGTCTTGAGCGCGGTCTCCCCGGTGTCGGCGTACGCCTGGGCGACGAGCGTGAGGAAGTGGCCGCCGTAGTGGCCGCGGAGGTTGCCGTCGGACGTCTCCCAGCCGCCCGGCGGCCGGGCGCCTCGGGTGTCGAGCCCCGCGTTGGCCCGGAAGACGGCGAGGATCCGGTCGGCCGGGTAGGACCTGGCGTAACCGAGCATCAGGTCGCGCTTGCGGCGGAAGACGCCGTCACCGAGGGTCACCTGGTCCAGCGCGAAGGGCTGGACGGCCCAGGTCGGCGGGACGGGCGCGGCGGCCGCCGCCGGAGCCGCCGGAGCCGCGGAAGCGGCGGACGCTCGGGACGCCGTCGTCGCCGTGGCCGGCCCGGCGGCGGCACGGGCCGCCGCGGGCGTCGCGTTCAGCAGCGGCGCCGCGGCCGCCGTCCCGGCGGCCAGTCTCAACAGAACACGGCGAGAGGGGGGTTGGGACATGGTCGGACTCCCATCGTGGGGGCGTGGGTGGTCGGGTCGGACGGTGGGGACGTCATGGCCGGGGCGGATGCCGCCGAGGGCCGGGGCCCGTCATGCCTGCGTCGGCGCCGGCTCTCCGCGCCAAGGGTCCGCGCCCCGGATCCGCGCGCCGGGTCCTGCGCTTCGCGCGGCGCACGACTGCGCACGGTCGGCGCACGGCTACCTCCCGGGGGGTTCGGCCGGCGGTCGCGCCGTCGGCAGCCACACGCGCATCGTCGAGGGGCCGCGGTTCGCCCAGGAGTGGTAGGGCACGAGAACGATGTCGGCGCGCTCGCCGGCCGGCGCGGCGGCCTCGTCGAGCGGCACGTACGGCCACCGGGTGTCGGCGTCCGACCCGGCCCGTCCATCCGCGTTCGCGTCGTCTGTTTCTGCGGCGGAATCGGTGCACTCCCAGGGCCTCCCGGACTCCGCGGCTCGCGCGTCCGGCGCCGCGACCAGTGCGCCCGACGCCACGACGCTGCCGTCCGGCCCGTCCTGCGGCCGGACGGACGGGTCCACCCGGACGGCGTCCACCTCGTGGCCCGGCGGGAGGTCGACGGACTCGGCGCAGTAGACGAGCGGCCCGCGCTGGACGGCGGCGGTGCCGCGTACGGCGTCGATGCGGGGGTCGGGTGCGATCCAGCGCGGGGTCACGGGCAGCTCCAGCCGTATCTCGTCGCCGGGCCGGAAGCGCCGGGTGACGGCGGCCGTGCCCGGCGTGACGGCACGGCCCGCCCCGTCCGGGTCGACCAGTCGGGCGCCGGCGCCCGTAGCCCAGGCGGGCACCCGAAGGGACAGGGTCCAGGGATGCTCCGGCGACCGTTCGATCCGCACGGTCACGCTGCCGCCGGACGGGTAGTCGGTGCGCACGCGCAAGGCGACGTCCCGGCCGCCGGCCAGGGAGGTGGCGAGCTCGGCGTCGGCGTACTGGTGCAGTTGCACGCCGTCGTCGTCGGCGGTCGCCAGGTAGGCGGGCAGCAGGGCAAGGGTCCGCGCCACGTTGGTCGGGCAGCAGGACACCGCGAACCAGGGGGCGCGCAGGCCCGAATCGGCGCGTGGGCTCTCCACGTCGGCGGCGGGCGTCGTCCCACGGCGGCGGCGGTGCAGGGTGTTGGCGTAGAAGAAGCTCCGGCCGTCCTCGGAGGGGGAGGTCGCCACCACGTTGAACAGGGTCCGCTCGGCGAGGTCCGCGTAGCGCGGTTCGCCGGTGGCCAGCAGCAGCCGCCAGCTGAGCATCACGGCGGCCACGCCCGCGCAGGTCTCGGAGTAGGCGCGGTCGGGGGGCAGGACGAAGTCGTCGCCGAAGGACTCGTCCCGGTGGTGGGAGCCCATGCCGCCGGTCAGATAGGTGCGCCGGGCGACCGTGGACTCCCACTGCCGGACGACCGCGGCGAGCAGTGCCTCGTCCCCGGTCTCCACCGCCACGTCCACGGCGCCGGCCGCGAGGTAGAGGGCGCGTACGGCGTGGCCGCGCAGCACGGTGGCCTCCCGGACGGGCACGTCGTCCTGGTGGTAGGCGCGGCCGAACTCGGACTCGGCGAGGGTGTGTCGGCCGCGGCGGTCGACGAAGAGCGCGGCCTGTTCGAGGTAGCGCTGCTCGCCCGTCGCCCGGGCCAGTTCCACCAGGGCCGTCTCGATCTCCGGGTGTCCGCAGACGCGTTCGATGCCGCCGGGGCCGAAGGCATCGCACACATGGTCGGCGGCGCGCCGGGCGATCTTCGCCAGTTCGCCCTCGCCGCGGGCCCGCATCTGGGCCACGCCCGCCTGGATGAGATGCCCGTAGCAGTACAGCTCGTGGCCCCACTCGAGGTCGCTGTACCGGGGCTGTTGGCCGGGGCGGCCGAAGGCGGTGTTGAGGTAGCCGTCCGGTTCCTGGGCGGGTGCGATGGTGTCGGTGAGTGCGGCGATCTGCGCGTCGAGCGCGGCGCCGGAGCCGTGGCGGGCCTCCCAGGCCATGGCCTCGATCAGTTTGTAGACGTCGGAGTCGGCGAACTCGCGGCCTCGCCGGTCCCGGTGGATCCGGCCTTCCACCGCGGCGCGGAAGTTGCCCGTCCAGCCGGCGCGTTCCATCCGGTCGCGGCAGTGGTCGAGCGTCGCGGTCGCGTTGACCTGTCGGCGCAGGGCCCAGAAACCCCCGGTGATGGTGACCTCGTCGAGACCCAGCGGCCGCAGCCGCCCCCGGCTCGGCGCCACCGGCAGGACGGCTGACCGCGTCATGTTCTCCCTCACCAGTTCATGCCTTCGGTTCGTCCTTTCGGTTGCCCGTCAAGGGTGTTCAGGTGGTCGTCGGTCCCGGTCGGTTAGGCCTCGGATGCGGTCCGGCCGCTCTGCCGCCGCTCAGCCCTTGAGCGCGCCCGACATGAAGCCCCGTACGTAGTGCCGTTGCAGCAGCAGGAACAGGAGGAGGCAGGGCACCGCGAGGACCACCACCCCGGCCTCGGTCGCGCCGTAGTCGACGGCGCCCATGCTCTGCTGCCGCAGGTTCGCGACGGCGAGCGGCAGGGGGGCCTTCTGACTGTCGGAGATGAGGATCAGCGGTGCGATGAAGTCGTTCCAGGCGGCGAGGAAGGCGAAGAGACCCACGGTGATCAGTCCCGGCCGCACCGCCGGAAGCAGGACCCGGCGCAGTGCGCCCGCGGTGCCGCAGCCGTCGACGAGGGCCGACTCCTCCAGTTCGCGCGGCACCGCCTCGAAGGAGATCCGCATCATGAAGGTGGCGAACGGCAGTTGGAACATCGCCAGCACCAGACTCAGCCCGAGCAGCGAGTTCTGCAGATGGAGCCTGCCGAGCAGCACGTAGAGCGGAATGAGCAGGGTGGCGTACGGAACCATGAGGATCGCCAGCGTCAGCAAGAACAGCAGGTTCTTGCCGGGGAACTCGAAGCGTGCGAAGGCATAGCCGCCGAGCAGCGAGACCCCGAGGGTCAGGGCGACGGTGAGCACGGAGACGAGGGTGCTGTTGCCGAGGTAGCGCCACAGCCCGGCGTCGTAGTCGAGCAGCGTGCGGTAGTTGCCCAGGCCGTAGCCGGACTCCTGGGCGGTGCCGGGCTGGGCGCTGACCGACGCCCAGGCGTTCCACAGCAGCGGGAAGAGGAAGATGACGGCCAGTCCTGCGGCGAGGACGTAGTGGGGCGTCCGGCCGACGGCTCGGGTCAGCACCGGGGTGTCCCTTCTCCAGGAGGCGGCGGTCATGACTCGTCGGAACGGCGAAGACCGCGGAACTGCAGGGCGTTCAGCAGGAGCAGCGCGCCCAGCACGAGGATGGACAGGGCGGCCGCGGTGCCGAGGTTCAGCCGCTGGAACGCCTCGCGGTAGATGAGCTGCACGACGGTGACGGTGCTGTTGTCGGGTCCGCCCTTGGTGAGGACGAAGAACTGGTCGAAGGCCAGCAGTGAGCCGGTGACGCAGAGCAGCAGGGACAGGGCGAGCGACGGACGCAGCAGCGGCAGGGTGATGGAGCGGAAGATCTGGCCGCGGCTCGCGCCGTCCGTCCGGGCGGCCTCGTACACCTCGTGCGGAATGCGCTGGAGGCCGACGAGGAGGATCAGCATGTAGAAGCCGGCGAACTTCCAGACGACGAGGAAGACCGTCGACAGCAGGGCGGAGGTCGGGGTGCCGAGGAAGGACACCGGGCCGTCGACGAGTCCGAGGTCTTCGAGGATGCTGCTCAGCGGTCCGGTGGTGGGGCTGTACAGGCCCCAGAAGAGCAGCGAGGCCGAGGCCAGGCCGACGGCTCCCGGCAGGAAGTAGACCGTGCGGAAGAAGCCGGCGCCGGGGCGGGACTCCTGGACGAGCAGGGCGAGCAGCAGCGCCAGGCCCAGGAGGGCGACGGTGACGACCCCCGTGTAGAGGAGGGTGAAGCGGACGGCGGGCCAGAACAGCGGACTGTCCATGACGTCCGTGTAGTTCTCGGGGGCGTTGGCGCCCTGGTCCCCCGCGAGCAGCGGCCAGTCGTCGAGGGACATCTGTCCGACCAGCAGCAGGGGCAGCAGGAAGAAGACGGTGACGAAGACGGCCGTGGGGGCGGCGTACGCGAGGCCCTGGAGCCTGCGGGAATGCCGGCTCGGGACGGTGGTGCGGGGGCGGCGGGCGGGGCGCTGCGTCGGGGGCGGCTGCTCGGCGGTCGCCCGTTCGGGCGCCTTGACCTGCATGGCTCTCCTCTGCCGTGTGCGGTGGGGAGGGGTCGTGCGGGAGCACGGCGTCCGGCCGCGTGTCCGTGCCGTGCGCCCGCGTCTTTCGTCCGCGTCTTTCGTCCGTGTCGTGCGCCCGCGTCATGTGTCCGCGCCGTGCGCCGGTGTCGTGCCGTGCGAGGTCGTGCGGCTCAGTCCGCCAGAGAGGCGGTGACGGCCTTGTTGTCCTTCTCGAGCGACGTCCCGTCGCCGAAGACCGCGTCGCGCATCAGGGACAGCCAGGGCCCGTTGGGGTCGTTGAAGGTCTGCCCGAACTTCAGGGCGTACGGGGTGCGGCCGTCCGCGACGAGCTGGTTGACGGCGACCAGACGGGGGTCGGCGGCGGAGTACTTGTTGGCGGCGAGGTCGGTGCGGGCCACGACGTCCTTGTGTGCGGCGACCACGTTCACCTGGGCGTCGTCGCCCAGTGACCAGGCGAGGAAGTTCCAGGCCTGGTCGAGCTTCTTGCTGGTGGCCGAGACGCCGACGGCGTCGCCGCCGACGAAGGTGGACTTGCCGCCGTCGGGTCCGGGGATGGGAGCGACGCCGAGGTCGAGGTTCTTGGGCATCAGGCCCAGCGTGGTGGACGGCATGGGCATGACGCCGACCTTGCCCTTGGGGAAGACGCCGGTCCAGGTGGCGCCGGTCTCGTCGCGCGCGCCGGGGGCCACGATGTCGTCCTTCACCCATCCGCGGTAGGTGTCGTAGACCTTCTTCGCGGTGGCGGAGTCGAGGTTCGCCGCGGTGCCGTCCTTGTTCAGCACGTCCGCTCCCCCGGCCCAGATGGACGGCCACCAGGTGAAGACGCCGCAGCCGCCGCAGTTGCCGCCGAAGAAGGTGCCGTCGACTCCGTTGCCCAGCGCGTCGACGGCCCGGGCCTGCCGGTCCCAGTCGGCGAGGGTGGCGGGCGGCTTCTCGGGGTCGAGCTTGGCCTTGCGGTAGAGGTCCTTGTTGTAGAAGAGCACCGAAAGGTCCAGCGTGTGCGGGACGACGTACTTCCTGCCCTCGTACGTACCGGCCTTGATGTGCGACTGGGCCAGGCTCGAGGCGAACGGCAGGGCGTCGATGCGTTCGGTGAGGTCCGCGAAGAGCCGGCTGGTGGTGTAGTTCGGCACGTACACCACATCGGAGGCGAAGAGGTCGGGGAGGTCGTGGGAACCGGCCGCCGCACCCACCTTGGCCTGGTAGTCGTCGGTGGGGACGACGGTCAGCTCGATCTTGTTCTTGTGACTGGCGTTGTAGGCCTTGACCAGGGCCTCGCTCTGCGGCCGGGTGGCCGCCCGCGTCCACATCGTCAGCGTGGCGCCGTCGTCGACGCCCTTGGCGTCGGCCGTCCGGCCGGATCCGCCGGCGGAGTCGCCGTCCCCCGATCCGCAGGCGGTGATCAGGCTCGCGGCGGCGAGGAATGCGACGGCGCCGACGGCGAGTCTGCGAACGGGTCCACGTGGTCCGGTCGTGCTCCCCATGACGATCCCCCTAGTGTGGGCTCTTCGAACGGAAAGGAACCGAAAAGGCTTTCTGAAAGCTAGGACCCGGCTGACAGCCCGTCAATCCCCCTGCAGCAAGCGGTATTGAGAGCTCCGCCGAAACCTGTGAAATCGTCCGGGCCGGGCCCCGGCCGAAACAACTCGCGTACGGTTTACTCACGCGCCGCGCGACAGGAGATCCGCATGACACCGGCCCCCGGCACCTCTCGTTCGCACCCCGCCACGCTCAGCGACGTCGCCCGGCTGGCCGGCGTGTCCATCGCCACCGCGTCCAAGGCGCTCAACGGCCGCAGCCAGGTGCGCGCCGAGACCCGGCAGCGGGTGATCGAGGCCGCCGAGCGGCTGGCCTTCCGGCCGAACCAGCTGGCCCGCGGACTGCTCGTGGGCCGGTCGGGCACCGTGGGTCTGCTCACCAGCGACCTCGAGGGCCGATTCAGCATCCCGATCCTGATGGGCGCGGAGGACGCCTTCGGGGCGGGTGAGGTCGCCGTGTTCCTGTGCGACGCCCGCGGCGACGCGATCCGCGAACAGCACCACGTCCGGGCTCTGCTGGGGCGCCGCGTCGACGGCCTCATCGTGGTGGGCAGCCGGACCGACCCGCGCCCGTCCCTGGGACGGGAGCTGCCCGTCCCCGTGGTCTACGCCTACGCGCCGTCGGACGATCCGGCGGATCTGTCCATCGTCCCGGACAGCGTCGACGCCGGCCGGATCGCGGTGGAACACCTGCTGGCCTGCGGGCGCAGCCGGATCGCGCACATCACCGGCGACCCCGGGTACCTCGCGGCGCGGGAGCGTGCCGAGGGCGCCGGAGCGGCGCTGGCCGCCGCAGGTCTCGCCCCCGTCGGCGAACCGCGGTTCGGCGCCTGGTCGGAGGGCTGGGGCCGGGCGGCCACCGCGCTGCTGCTGGACCGGCATCCGGATCTCGACGCCGTGCTGTGCGGCAGCGACCAGATAGCCCGCGGCGTCATGGACGTCCTGCGCGAGCGCGGCCACCGGGTGCCGGAGGACGTGGCGGTGATGGGCTTCGACAACTGGCAGGTTCTGACCGCCTCTTCGCGCCCGCCGCTGACCAGCGTCGACATGAACCTGGAGCAGGTGGGGCGGGCGGCCGCGCACGCCTTGTTCCTCGCGATCGGCGGGGCGCGGCGCGCGGGGATCGAGACCGTGGGCGGCCGGGTGGTCATCCGGGAGTCGACGGCTCCGCAGTCCTGAGCCGCGCTCCCCCGGGCCCGGGCGGCCCGTGAACTCGCGCTCAAGCGCTTTCCCTTGACAGGGCATCAGGTCGCTCCTACGTTGCGAAAACCTTTTAGGTGAGTTTCCTCGCACGTATGTCAGGCGCATGACACCCCGTTACCGCCAACCGGAGAGGGAGCCCATGAAGCGCCTCCTCGTCGCCCTCGTGCTCATCCTCTGTTCCGTCTGTTCCGTCAGCCCGGCAGCCGCCGCGCAGACCATCGGGTTCCCCGTCTTCAGCGGGCCCGCGATCCCGGCACCGCCCGTCGCCTACACGCCCGGCGACATGATGCGCAGCGTCTACGACGCCGAGAGTTCCGGCACCGATTTCTGGATGGACCGTCTGCTCGCGCGCACCGGCGACGACCCGGCCGGACCCTGGCTGATGAGCCGGGGGCGTGCGCTCTTCATGAAGACCCACAACCCGGCGGTCCTCGGGTTCGGCGGCCATGTCGCCTACTGGGAGAGCGTCAACGACAACAACGCCTACACCGTCGCGATCACCCCGGGCACCTTCACCGAGCAGGTCTCCCAGCGCCGGCAGGTCCCGAGCCACTGGAAGAGCGTGCACACCAGCGGCTCGATCGCGGTCACCCAGACCAAGTTCATCACCGAGAACAACGTCGCCGTCACCAACCTGTCGATCAAGAACAACGGCAGCAGCTCCACCACCTTGCAGTTGCGGGCGACGTCGCCGTACGCCACCACGGGCAGCGGCAGCGAGCTGACCGGCCAGGTCAACGCCTACAACAACCTCACCACCATCCGGCCGCGGCTCACCGGCGACGGATTCAGCGTCTCCGGCGGCGGCCTCGACCGGTCCGTCACCATCGGCGCCGGAGCCACGGTGACCACGAAGGTCGTGATGGGCTTCGTCACCGACGAGATCCCCGCGTCGCTGACCGAGTACAACGCCTACGCGGGCTACAGCGACGCCACCGCGTTCGCCACCCACGTCAAGGCCTACAACCTGTGGTGGGCGAAGAACGTGCCCTACATCGACGTCCCCGAGCCCGCGATCAAGAAGAACATCTACTACCGCTGGTGGCTGATGCGCTTCAACAACCTCGACGCCGACATCCCCGGGCAGACCTTCCAGTTCCCGACGTCGACCGAAGGCGTCCTCGGGTACAACAACGCGATCGCGCTCACCCAGCCCATGCACATCGACGACCTCAAGTACCTGCGCGACCCGTCGTACGCCTACGGGGACTGGCTCAGCGTCGGGCAGACCTCCAAGGGGGGCCGGTTCCTCGACAACCCCGGCGACCCGGAGAACTGGTCCAACAGCTACACCCAGTACATCGCCGAAGCCGCCTGGAAGAGCTACCAGATCCACGGCGGGCAGCCGGCCATCGCCGGCAACCTGGCCAAGTACGCCGAAGGCGACGTCAAGGGACAGCTCGCCTACTACGACCACGACAACAACAAGCTGATCGAGTACGACTGGGGCGCGCTCACCGGCAACGACGCCGACGCGGTCTCCTTCCACTGGAAGCCCGGCAACATGGACCGCGCCGAGTCCGCCTACCAGTACAGCGGTGCGCTCGCCGCCGCCCAGGCCTACGAGGCGACCGGCAACACCGCCAAGGCCGCCGAGATGCGCACCCTCGCGACACAGATCAAGGACGCCATCGTCAACGTCCTGTGGAACCCGAACCGGCAGCTGTTCGAGCACCGGCTGAAGTCGACCAACGAGTGGGTCCCCTGGAAGGAGATCAACAACTACTACCCGTTCTCGGTCGGCGCCGTCCCCAACACGGCGACGTACAAGCAGGCCCTGCGCCTCTACGACGACCCCGCGCAGTACCCGGTCTTCCCCTTCTACACCGCCAACCAGGTCGACAAGAAGGCGGCCGCGGACGCCGGCAACCCCGGCTCCAACAACTTCTCCACCATCAACTCCACCGTGCAGTTCCGGCTGTACTCCTCCGTGCTGCGCAACTACCCCAACTCGTGGATGAACGCCACGGACTACAAGAAGCTGCTCTACTGGAACACCTGGGCGCAGTACGTCGGCGGCAACACCCAGTGGCCCGACGCCAACGAGTTCTGGGCCGACTGGAACGGCAGCAACATCGACTACCGCTCGTGGATCCACCACAACATCCTGGGCAGCAGCAACTGGACGGTGATCGAGGACGTCGCCGGGCTCCGGCCGCGCAACGACGCCAAGGTGGAGGTCTCGCCGATCAACATCGGCTGGAGCCACTTCACCGTCAACAACCTCCGCTACCGCAACGCCGATCTGTCGATCGTCTGGGACGACCCGGCCGACGGGGTGGTGCGCTATCCCGGCGTCCCGGAGGGTTACTCGATCTACGTCAACGGCACCCGGGCCGCCACCGTCAACTCACTCGTGCCCTTCACCTGGGACCCCGCCACCGGCGACGTCACCACGAGCGGCACGGTGACCCACCACACCGCCGTGCCCGGACTGCAGGCCCCCCAGCAGGTCGTGCAGAACAGCCCCCGCATGGTCGACATGCTCGCCAAGGCCGGCGTCGACCTCACCGCCGACCTGACCAACCTGGCCGCCGGGGCGACGACCACCGCCTCCTACACCGGCTCCGGCGGCAACGTCTCCGGCGCGGTGGACGGCTATCCCACCAACGAGCCCTTCTGGGGCGCCGGCGGGTCCCCCAACAGCCAGGACTGGTACGAACTCAACTTCGGGACGGCCCGCACACTGAACGAGATGCGCCTGTACTTCAAGGACAGCCGCCCTGCCTCGGCGACCTACCGGGCGCCGTCCGCCTACGCCGTCCAGTACTACAACGGCAGTGCCTGGGTGAACGCGCCGGGACAGACCAAGAGTCCAGCAGCGCCACGGGCCAACTACAACCTGGTGCAGTTCCCGGCGGTCACCGCCCAGCGCGTGCGGATCCTGGCCACCCACGCCTCCGGCGCCAAGACCGGTCTCACCGAGGTCAAGGCGTACAACCGGGGCGGCGTCCAGCCACCCCAGCCACCTGCCAACCTGGCGACGTCCGCGACGCCCACCGCGTCGTACACCTCCCCCTGGGAGAGCGTCGCCGCGGTCAACGACGGGGTCGACCCGCCGTCGTCCAACGACACGGTGAACCCGCGCTGGGGCACCTGGCCGGAGACCGGGCAGCAGTGGGCCGAGCTGACCTGGCCGTCGGCGAAGAACGTCAACAAGGCCGACGTGTACTTCTTCGACGACGACGACGGCATCGACATGCCGGCCTCCTGGAAGCTCCAGTACTGGAACGGCAGCGCCTACGCCGACGTGCCCGGCGCGAGCGGCTATCCGCTCTCCAAGAACCAGTACAACACCGTCTCCTTCACGGCAGTGAGCACCACCCGGCTCCGGGTGCTGCTCACCGGCAACGGCGCCAACTCCGTCGGCCTCCTCGAAGCAAAGGTGTACGGACCGTGACCCGTTCCAGATGCCTGTCCGCGCTCGTCGCGGCACTCCTCACGGCGGTCGCCTTCCTGGTGGCGCCGCCCACCGCCTCCGCCGCCGTCGCGTTCACCTCGACGGGGGTCAACCAGAACGGCGGCAACTGCCTCGACCTGCCCGGGGGTTCGACCACCGCGGGGACCCAGCTGCGGGCCTTCGCCTGCGCCACGGGCGCCAACCAGAACTTCGGGTACACCCTGGTCTCCGGCACCGCCGACACCTACACGATCACCGGGCAGTCCGGCCAGTGCGTCGACGTCTACGGGGCGTCCACGGCGGACAACGCGGCGATCATCCAGTGGCCCTGCCACGGCGGGACCAACCAGCAGTGGCGACTCGTGCCGGTGGCGGTGAGCGGAACCGACAAGACCTTCAACCTGGTCTCCGTGAGCTCGGGCAAGTGCGTGACGCCGAGCGGCGGTTCGTCGGCCTCGAACACCGACCTGGTGCAGCTGCCCTGCGCCACGGCAAGCGGCAGGGTGTGGCGGCTGCCCGCCTTCGCCGGCGGCGGCACGGGGACGAAGACCTTCACCAACCCACTGTCCCAGCACGGACCCGACCCCTGGCTCACGTACTACAACGGTTACTACTACCTGGCCACCACGACCTGGAACTCTACGGTCACCATGCGCAAGGCGACCACCCTCGCCGGCCTCGCCTCCGCCTCCGACCAGGTGGTCTTCAACCTCACCCGGCCCAACGGCGCGGGCACCATGTGGGCGCCCGAGTTCCATCTGCTCGACGGTCCGAACGGGAAGCGGTGGTACTTCTACTACACCGCCGGGCGGGAGCCCTACGACCTGGGCACCCAGCGGATCCACGTGCTGGAGAGCGCCGGCCTCGATCCGATGGGCCCCTACAGCTTCAAGGCCGATCTGCTCGACCCGACCCAGGACAACACCTGGGAGCTCGACCCGGGCATCCTCCAGCTCAACGGCCGGCTCTACCTGCTGGGCACCTTCTACAACGGCTCACAGCCCATGTTCATCCGGCCCCTGTCCAATCCGTGGACGGCGAGCGGCACCCGCCGCGTGCTCTCCACACCGACCTACAGCTGGGAGACGGTGGGCGGCGCGGTCAACGAGGGCGCCGAAGTCCTCCAGCGAGGCGGGAAGACGTTCATCGTCTACTCGGCCAGCCACTGCTCCACGCCCGACTACAAGCTGGGCATGCTCACCTACAACGGCGGCGATCCGCTCAGTTCCTCCTCATGGGTCAAGTCACCGAACCCGGTCTTCCAGCGATCCAACGCCAACGGCGTGTACGGCCCGGGGCACAACGGCTTCTTCACGTCACCGGACGGCACCGAGGACTGGATCGTCTACCACGCCAACAACTCGACGAGCGGCGGCTGCGACATGAACCGGACCACCAGAGCGCAGAAGTTCACCTGGAACGCCGACGGCACGCCGAACTTCGGCACGCCCGTGGCCCTCGGCGTCACCCTGCCCGCACCCTCGGGGGAGTAGGCCGATGACCCGATCCCGTTTTCTCCCCTTCTGGGCGATGGTGCTCACGCTGATGTTCGGCGCGGTCATGGGCGCCGTCGCGATCGCGCCGCCCGTCCACGCCGCGACGGCGTTCGCCTCCACCGCGGTGGGCCGCGGCAGCGGCAACTGCCTGGACGTGCCGGGCAGTTCCACCGCCGACGGACTCCAGCTCATCCAGTGGACCTGCCACGGCGAGCCCAATCAGAACTTCACCTTCACCCCGGTGGGCGGGACCACCGACCAGTACGGCATCGGCACGTCGGCCGGCGGACGGTGCGTGGACGTCAACGGAGGGTCCGGCGCCGACAACGCCACGATCGTCCAGCGGGCCTGTGGCACAGGCGTGAGTCAGAAGTTCCGCCTCGTGCCGGTGACGGTCAGCGGCACGACCGACGTCTTCGGTCTGCAGTCGGTGTCCTCCGGCAAGTGCGTCACCCCGGCGGGCGACTCCTCGGCGTCCGGCACCGGCCTCGTCCAGCTGCCCTGCACCGGCACCGCGGCCCGGACCTGGCGGCTGCCCGGCTTCACCGGCAGCGGCGGCGGCTCGACCCCGCCGCCCACCAAGACCGTCCGGGTGTACTGGCTGAAGCCCTCCGACGTCCCGTTCGACCAGCGGTACCCCGACGGCATCGCCAAGGTGATGCGCGAGGCCCAGCGCTACTACCAGCAGGAGCTCGGCAAGACCTTCAAGCTGAACACCACCGTGGTGGAGGTCGTGAACGGCGACCAGCCGCGGAGCTGGTACGAGAACACGCCCAACGGCGGTGACCGCTACTGGTGGGCCGTCACCAACATGCAGAACGAACTCGCCAGGAAGTTCGGCCTGAACAACCCCGACAGCCGTTGGCTCAACGTGGGCGAGATCAGCGCCGAGGGAGAAGGCGCCGGCGGGGGCGCGAGCCCCGGCTGGGTCGTCCTGAGCGGGCACGACGCCGACGGCGCCGCCGGCACCAGCGGACAGTCGATGAACCGCTGGTACGGCGGGATGGTCCACGAGCTCGGGCACGCGTTCGGCCTGCCCGACTCGTCCTCGACCGACGGCACACCGATGTCCGCGTCCTTCTACGACTACCCCGCCACCCACTTCAGCCAGAGCCAGAAGAACCAGATCCTGGGCGGCCCCTACGGGAGCTTCCTGTCCTGACCCGGCGCCCGGCGGGCCCTCGGGGCCCGTGGACCTCGGGGGGGCGTCGCACCGACGCCCCGCCGAGGTGTGTCGTCACACGGCCGTGTCTCGCGGCGCTGCGTGCGACACGCTCCCTGTCATGCGGCGCACCCGCCGACCCGCCGGGTGCTGAGCGCCACGTCGTCCATGCGGACGTCGTACGACGAAGGCGTCGGGCCGGCCTGGTACAGCTGCCAGCCCAGCTTGAGCTTGTCGAAGCGGGGGAAGACGAAGTCGTCCGCGCTGCCGCCGTGCTCCTTGGTGGAGACGGTCAGATCGGAGCGCTCCACGCCGTCCTGGTACACGGTGACGCGGTTGTCGGCAGCATCGAGATGGAACTCCACGCAGCTCCAGGTCGCGGCCGTGGCGGGGGCGGAGGTGCGCCACGCCGTCCAGTCCCCGGTGGGGCCGAGGTCGGAGCCGACGCCCCAGAAATTCGCCTGCGAGGTGGGCACGTACTGGCCGCCCAGCGGGCGTACCAGCGTGGGGGCGTCGGAGCCGGACGCCTCCGCGACGGTCCAGTGGGCCCAGTCGGGGGCGGTCGGGAACCCGTCGACGCGCAGCCTCAGCCGGGCCCAGAAGCTGTTCCCCGCGGGCGCGAGGTCGGACAGGACCAGGAAGGCGCGACCGTTGCCCTCCGTGTGCAGCCGCAGTTCGCGGCCGTGGCCGGTGCTGCTGGGTTCGACGGTCAGGGAGCCGTCCTTGGCGTCGGTGGTCCAGCCGTGGCCCGCGGTGACCGGACCGAGCGGGAGTCGGTCGAAGTCCTCGCGGACGAAGGTCCTGCGGTGGACGGCGTCACCGGCGGCGCCGGTGGGGCGGTCGGCGGAGGCGGTGGGTTCGGCGGGGCCGGCAGAGGCGGTGGGGGGTAGCGCGAGCAGTGCGCCCGATGCGGCCAGCAGGGCGGCCGCGATCTTCCTCATGCGTGTCATGAGCACAGTCTGCAACACCCGTCACGGTGATCACAGAGATCGCCGGGGTCACCGTGGTCACACGGCCTGCTCTCCCAACACCACTCCTTCCAGGGCCGGTTGGGGGACGTCGGCCTCGGCCGGGCCGACCGTCGGCTTGCGGATCAGCAGCAGCGCCGCGTCGTCGTGCAGCCGTCCGCCGACATGCGTCAGCAGTTCCTCGTGGATCGAGTCGAGCGTGCGCGCCGGCTCGTCGCAGAGGTGGCGGGACAGTCCCTCGGCGAGCGGGTAGAACTCCCGGTGGTGGTCGCGGGCCTCGATGACGCCGTCCGTGTAGAGCAGCAGTTGGTCCCCGTCGGCGAACGGCAGCACCTGGAGGTCGGGCCGCTGGTCGGTGAGAGCGCGCAGACCCAGGGGCGGGGCCGGGTGGGGGCTCTCGACGGCCACGACGTCCCCGGACGAACGCACCAGCAGCGGCGGCGCGTGTCCGCAGTTCACCGCTTCCAGCTCCCCCGGGCGCGGGTACCCGGCGACGACCGCGGTGACGAAGTCGTCGGCGCCGAGGTTGCGTGCCAGGCTCCGCTCGATCCGGTCGACGACGGCGAGGAGATCGGGCTCGTCGTAGGCGGCCTCGCGGAAGACGCCGACCACGAGGGCAGCGGTCCCCACGGCGGGCAGTCCCTTGCCCCGCACGTCGCCGACGATCAGCCGGACGCCGTAGGGGGTGGGCACCAGCGCGTAGAGGTCCCCGCCGATCCTCGCCTCCGCGGCGGCGGCGCTGTAGCGGACGGCCACCTCGAAGGGGCCGACCGTGGCGGGGACCGGCTTCAGCAGGGCGTGCTGGGCGGCCTCCGCGACGGAGCGGACGTCGGCGAGCACCTGCTCCCGGCGTGAGCGCAGCGCGCCGGCGAGGGCGCTCGCCAGGGTGACGGCCAGCAGCGCGGCCAGCACGGCTGCCAGCTCCGGGCCGGGCACGCCGTCCCGGGCGCCGAGCGTCGCACCGAGCACGGCGGCCAGGAGTCCGACGCAGAGAACGCCACGCGGCCCGTTCGTGGTGGCGGCCAGCGCGGGGCCGGCCGCCAGCAGGGGCAGCCAGGTCATCCCCGCTCCGCCGACGAGATCGACGAGCACGACGACGAAGACGATCAGGACGGGCAGGAGGGGACCTGCCGGTCGGTGTCCGAACAGCCGCGTCGGGATGGGCTCGCCGCCATGGTTCCGGGCCTGACTCATGCTGGGTATGCAGTCCTCACCGTGCCCCGGGGCACATCGCATATGTCCGTTTCCTCTAGGAAACGGGAGGGCTGCCATCGCTCACAAGGCGCAGCTTTTCAGATAATGAACGATCAGGCGCGCAGTGAAAGAGTCCTGGTCACGCGGTTCGCGGTGGGGATCAGCCGGTCCCGGACCTGCTCGATCCGGGACAGCCGGTCGGCGGGCAGGGAGACGCCGAGCGAGCCGATGATGTCGCCGCTGTAGACGGGGACGGCGACGCAGACCGTGCCGAGGGCGTACTCCTCCAGGTCGGTGACGGCCGGGGCCACGGGCGAGGCGTCCAGCCGCCGGATCAGTTCCGGAGCGCTGGTGATGGTCCTCGGGGTGAGGTCGGCGAGCTGGTGGCGCGAGAGGTAGTCGCGGCGGGCGTCGTCGTCCATCTCCCGCAGGACGGACTTGCCGAGGGCGGTGGCGTGGCCCGCGTCCTCGAAGCCGACCCACAGGTCGACACGGGGCGTCCGGGGGCCGTCCACGATCTCGGCGACCCGGATCTCGCCCTCCTCGTAGAACGTGAGGTAGGCGGCGGTCGTCAGCTCGTCCCGCAGCGCGGCGAGCGTCGGACGGACCCGGCTGAGCAGCGCCTGGCCGCGGCCCGCGGTGTGCAGCGTCTGCAGTCTGTCGCCGAGGATGAACCCGCCGTCCTGGAGTTTTTGCAGGTAGCCGTCGTGGACCAGGGTCCGCAGCAGGTGGTAGGCGGTGGCCAGGGGCAGCCCCGACTCCCGCGCCAGCTGTTTCGCCGGCGCACCGTTCTCGTGCGCGCTCACCACCTCCAGCAGCCGGAACGCCCGCTGCACGGAGGTGATGAGCGTGGGGCCGTCCCGCGCACTCATACGACCAGCGTGCGCCCGGCGGACCGGGCAGGCAAGACACGGGCCGCCGGCCGCGTGGCGACGGCCACGTGGTGACGGCCGCGTGGCGACGGCGTCGGTTCCGGCGCGCGCGGGAACCGACGCCGTCACTCGGCGAACGCGGACGCCGGGAACTCCGCCGACTCGCTCAGCTCGGCCCAGACCGTCTTGCCGCGACGGGCGTGGCGGGTGCCCCAGCGCTCCGCCAGCTGGGCGACCAGCAGAAGGCCGCGTCCCCCCTCGTCGGAGACCCGGGCCCGGCGCAGGTGCGGGGTGGTGTTGCTGCCGTCGGAGACCTCGCACAGCAGGCCGCGGTCGTGGATGAGGCGCAGCCTGATCGGGGGCCGGCCGTAGCGGATCGCGTTGGTGGCCAGTTCGCTGACCACCAGCTCGGCGGTGAAGGCGAGGTTTTCCATACCCCACTCGCCCAGCTGCCGGGAGACGTCCGAACGGGCCCGGGCGACGGCGGCCGGGTCGGCGTCCAGATCCCAGGTGACGACCTGGCGTGCGCCGAGGGCATGGGTGCGGGCGAGGAGGAGGGCGACGTCGTCGTCCGGACGGTCGGGCAGCATGGTTTCGAGGACGGTGTCGCAGATCGCCTCCAGGGAAGCCTCCGGCCGGGCGAGGGCGTGGCGCAGCCGGGTGAGGCCCGCGTCGACGTCGTGGTCGCGGGCCTCGATCAGGCCGTCGGTGAACAGGGCGATCAGGCTGCCCTCGGGCAGTTCCACCTCCGTCGCCTCGAAGGGCAGGCCGCCCAGTCCAAGCGGCGGCCCGGGCGGCAGTTCCAGCAGCTCGACCGTTCCGTCCCGGTTCGTCAGAGCCGGCGGGACGTGGCCTGCGCGGGCCAGGGTGCACCGGCGGGAGACGGGGTCGTAGACGGCGTACAGGCAGGTGGCCCCCGTCTCGCCGAGGTATTCGTCCGGGTCCCCGTCCGGGTCGTCCGAGGCCTCGCCGGAGGGGCGCAGAACCACGTCGTCCAGGTGGGTGAGGAGTTCGTCGGGCGGCAGGTCGATGTCGGCGAGGGTGCGCACGGCGGTGCGCAGCCGGCCCATGGTGGCGGCGGCGTGGATGCCATGGCCCACCACGTCGCCCACCACGAGGGCGACCCGTGCCCCGGACAGCGGGATGACGTCGTACCAGTCGCCGCCCACCCCGGCCTGGCCGCCGGCCGGCCGATAGCGGTGGGCGACCTCCACGGCCGACTGCTGGGGCGCGTGCCGCGGCAGCAGACTGCGCTGCAGGGTGAGCGCGGTGGCGCGGGCGTGCGTGTAGCGGCGGGCGTTGTCGACGGCGATCGCCGCCCGGGCGGCGATCTCCTGGGCGAGCAGCAGGTCCTCGTCGTCGTAGAGGTCGGGGTTGCGGTGCCGGCAGAACTCGGCGACGCCCAGCGTGCTGCCGCGGGCGCGCAGCGGCACCACCAGGGTGGAGTGGATGCGGTGCCCGTCCAGGCTTCGGTCGCCGTGGTGTCGGGTGGGCCGCCCGGTGGCCAGGGCGCGTGCCGTCGGCGATCCGTCGACGCAGGTGACCAGCT
Source organism: Streptomyces sp. SAS_272 (assembly GCF_052543235.1). NCBI lineage: Bacteria > Bacillati > Actinomycetota > Actinomycetes > Kitasatosporales > Streptomycetaceae > Streptomyces > Streptomyces sp. SAS_272. The sequence continues at coordinate 20,450 of NZ_JBMNDR010000092.1, forward strand.
GCCACGCGACGGCGGACGGCGGCTGCGCGTCCCGGGCGGCCGCGGGCGCCCGGGCCGTGCGGCGCACGACGGGCCGGTCCTGACCCGCGGTGTCGTCACCGTGCAGCGCGGAGTCGAGCAGGTCGACGGTGACGAGGTCGGCGAACCGCTCCGCGGCGAGGTCGGCGAGCTCCTGGGTGGTGCGGGCGACGTCCAGGGTGGTCCCGATGCGCACGCCCGCCTCGTTCACCATCGCCATCCGCCACTGGCGCCGGCGGTCGCGCTCCTCCTGGAACGCGGCGACGTCCTGTTCCGAGGTGCGGTCGACGTACCCCGTCGTCGTCGCGATCACGTACCGGGTCGCCCTGGTGACCAGGGGCGCGTCGGCGGTGAACCGGGGCAGCTCCCCGATCAGCCGGTCGAGGACAACGCCCTGCGCCAGCCGGAAGGCTCGCAGCATCGTGTCCAGGGACATGCCGTACCGGGCCAGGCGACGGGAGCGCTCCAGGGCGGCACGCGGCGCTTCGATCAGCTCCGGCTCGACCGAGTGCGCCAGGCCGGACAGCCCGGTCACGATGTACTCGGCGACGTTCTGCGACACGGTGCGGGCGATCTCCGGGGTCTCCCAGAGCGCGGGAAGCTCCCGTCGCAGAGCCTTCTCCACGTCGGCGATCACCTCGTCCGCCCGCGCGACGAGCTCGCGCGCGACGCGGGACACGAGACGGTCGGCCTGGTCGTCCACACTTCCGACGGTACGCCGGATGCGGGCGCGGGCCCCGCCGGCCGTCCGCCCGGCGGGCCGCCCACCGCACGCGACGGTGCGCCCCGGAGCCGCCGGACCGGTGGGGCGGCCGCAGGGCGGGGCGGCCGCGGAGGCAGGATGGGGGCATGAGCGTAGTCAAGATCAACGTACTGACGGTCCCGGCGGAGCAGCGGGAGACCCTCGAGAAGCGCTTCGCCGCCCGCGGTCACGCCGTCGAGAGCTCCGACGGCTTCGAGTGGTTCGAGCTGCTGCGGCCGGTGGAGGGCACCGACGCCTACCTCGTCTACACCCGCTGGCGTGACGAGGAGTCGTTCCGCGCGTGGGCCGAGGGCCCGATGAGAGCGGCGCACCAGGGCGGCTCGGAGGGGGAGCGTCCCAAGCCCGCAGCCTCGGCCTCCACCCTCTGGTCGTTCGAGGTCGCCCAGCAGGTGACGCCCAAGGGCTCGTAGCTCCCCACCGCGGGACCGGGCGGGCGCGGCGAACGCGCCCGGGCTGCCGGCTCCGCGCCCGCCGGCCGCGGTGCACTGCCGCCCCGGCGGGCGTCGGTGCGCCCGGCCGCGATCGCGGCTGTACGGGGTGTGGTCCCCGCGGGCCTATGAGGTGCCGTCCCCCGCGGGCCTACGGGGTGCCGTCCCCCGTAGGCCTACGGAGTGCGATCCCCCGCGCCGCGTGAGGCGCGGTCACCACGGGAGGTTGCGCAGATACGTGTCCACGCGTTCGCGGTCCCAGACGCCGTCCGCGACGACCACGCGGTAGCGGTAGGCGAAGGACTCGCCCGGCGGCAGTGCGAACTCCTCGAAGAACGCCCAGGAGAACGCGACCGTCGGAGTCGGTTCCGAGCGCACGAACCAGTGCGACTCGTGAATCGCCGTCCGCTCGTCGAGGTTCTCGGGAGCATGGGCGAAGACGAGGGTGGAGTGAGCGTCGACGTCGTCGTGCTCGGCGGTGAAGGCGAGCCACGGCCCCTGGGCGCCCATCAGCTTCTCGGCGCCGGCGTCCGCCTCGACGTCCGGGGCGGACACGGCGCCCCCGGTGAAGTCGCGGGGGCCGCGCCACTGCAGACCGGTGTAGCCGGCCGGTTCGCGCCCGGCGGTGGTCGGGGAGCCGAAGACGAGCGGTGCGTCGCGGATGTTGGTGAGCCGGATCGACCAGTCCAGCGCCCACGCCCCCACCGCCTCGTCGACGGAGTGGACGGTGAGGCCCCGCTGCTCACGCGCCCATTCCTCGCCGCCGTGCGTGACCCAGGTGAGCTGCTCGGTGACGGCGAGCCTGTCATCCGTCGCCGTGAACGCGGGGAAGCCGTCGTGCCGCATCGAACCGACGCGTTCGGGCAGGGCCAGGTAGCCCCGACCGTGGACGTAGGAGTTGCCGCCCCAGAAGTTCTGGCCGGAGAGGTGGCTCGCCGTCATCTGCAGGCCTTTGTGCCAGCGGTGGTCACTGGGCCGGTAGCCGGTCACGGTGCGGCCGGCGAGGGTGCGCACGGGGTGCGCGTACGGTTTGGGCGACTCGAACGCGTCGGGGTCGGGACGGTACACGTACCGGAAGATCTCCGTCCCGTCCGCCGCCGCGACCGCGATGTGCTCGCCGCACGCGTGACTGACTCGGATGCTCATGCGCGCTCCTCAGGGCCCGTTGCATGGTCGCCATGTGGGTGACGGAGCGGAGAAAGCGCTTGCCCCCGTGAGGCGACCCTACGGGCGCAGCGAATGTCAGGACAACCCCTGTGTCCGAATGCGGCGAGCGCCTTCACGGAATCATCGCGCCCAGACACCTCACCGTCCCGGGGCGAGCGACGGGCCGTGACCTCACGGCCCCGAGGCGAGCGACAGGCCGTGAGGTCACGCACCCCGGGCGAAGGACGACCCGCGGAGTCACCGCCCCGGGGCAAGCAACGGACCGAGGGGTCACCGCCCCGGGGCGACGGACGGGCCGTGGGGTCACCGCCCCGAGGCGATCGACGGGCCGTGAAGTCACGCACCCCGGACGAAGGACGACCCGCGGAGTCACCGCCCCGAGGCAAGCGACGGGCCGAGGGGTCACCGCCCCGGGGCGCGGGACGGGCCGTGCGGTCACTGCCGCGGGCGAAGGGCGGCCCGCAGGATCGCCGCCCCGGGGCGGGCGACGGGCCGTGAAGTCACGCACCCCGGACGAAGGACGACCCGCGGAGTCACCGCCCCGAGGCAAGCGACGGGCCGAGCGGTCACCGCCCCGGGGCGGGCGACGGGCCGTGGGGTCACCGCCCCCGGGGCGCGGGACGGGCCGTGCGGTCACTGCCGCGGGCGAAGGGCGGCCCGCAGGATCGCCGCCCCCGGGGACGGCGTACGGGGCGGTCGGCCGGCCGGTTCCCGGTGACGCCGCCCTCCGGCTCGGCTCCCTTCGTAGGCCGAGTACCATCGACGTCACCCTCGGGAAGGGAGGAGCCCGCGTTGTCTCTGACGGACAGGGCCATCGAGCAGATCCGTGAGCTCATCCGCACCGGCGCTCTGCCCCCGGGGTCGAAGCTCCCCCCGGAACCGGACCTGGCCGCCCAGCTCGGACTCTCCCGCAACCTCGCCCGCGAGGCGGTCAAGGCGCTGGCCGTGGCCCGGATCCTGGAGGTCCGGCGCGGCGACGGCACGTACGTGACCAGCCTGCAGCCGAGTCTGCTCCTGGAGGGGCTCGGCGGGGCGGTGGAGCTGCTGCAGGGCGACTCGGCAGCGCTGCAGGACCTCATGGAGGTGCGGCGGCTGCTCGAACCGGTCGCCACCGCACTGGCCGCGACCCGGATCTCCGACGATCAACTGGCCGAGGTCGAGCGGCACTTGGACGCCATGCGAGCGGCCCGCGACGATGTGGAGCTGCTCAACGCGCACGACGCGTCCTTCCACCGCGCCGTCGTGGCCGCGACCGGCAACGAGTCACTGCTCGCCCTGCTCGAGGGCGTCTCCGGCCGCACGCTGCGCGCCCGCATCTGGCGCGGGCTGGTCGACGACCAGGCCGCGGGCCGCACCCTCGCCGAGCACGAGGCGATCTTCCACGCGCTGGCCGCCCGCGACGCCGCCCTCAGCCAGGCCGCCGCCCTGTTGCACGTGAGCACCACCGAAGGGTGGCTGAGAGAGCACCTCCGCACGGACGGAGCCCCCGGGCCCGGCGGCACGGCCGTCTGAGGCCCCGGCTCAGCCACCGGACGGGGTGAGCACCACGAAGTCCGCGTTCGACGGGTCGAGACAGACGGCCAGCCGGCCGACGCCCGGCGCGTCCTGCGGGCCCATCTGCACACTGCCGCCGTTCCCGGTGACGGCGGCGACGGCGGCGTCGCAGTCGGTGACGGCGAAGACCGGGTGCCAGTAGGGCCGTCCGTCCGTCAGGGCGAGGTCCTGCGCGCGCAGCTGCATGACGCCGCCCTGCATGCGCTCCTCGGGCAGCCCCTCCGGCGTGACGAGGGAGTACTCACCGCCTCCCCCGGGCAGATCCATCGGGCTGAAACGCCAGCCGAACACGCTGCCGTAGAACTCCTTCGCCGCCGGGGCGTCGGTCGTGTACAGCTCGGTCCAGCACAGCGAGCCCGGCTCGTCGACGAGCTCGAAGCCGGCGTTCTTCCCCGGCTGCCAGACCGCGAACTGACCGCCCAGCGGGTCGCTGTACTGCGCCATCCGGCCCCAGTCGCCGAGGTCCCTGGTCGCCAGCCGCACGGTGCCGCCCGCACGCTCGACGGCCCGGGTCGTGGCCTCGGCGTCGGTGACCGTGTAGTAGATCATCCAGGCGGAGCGGGCCCCCTCCTCGGTCAGCTTGCCGAGCCCGGCGACGGTCTTGCCGTCCTTCTGGAACATCCCGCCTTCGGCCCCCTGCCCCTCCATGGGCTCGTAACGCCAGCCGAGCACGGCGGCGTAGAAGGCCGCGGCGGCCGGGACGTCGGGGGCGCCGAGGTCGAGCCAGCAGGGGGCGCCGGGGGTGGGGTCGGTGGTCATCACGGCGTTGCCCTTTCGCAGATCCGTCAACGCCCCCCAGCGTGGCACCGCGCTCCGGCGACCGCGCGTCGGCCGCAGCGGGCCGTGGACCGAACGGGTGGTTCGCCTCCCCCTCAGGTGACGGGCAGTCCGTAGACGCGGTCGAAGTGCTGGGCCACCAGGTGTCCGGCGCCGTCACAGGCGAGCTGCCATCGGTTGACGCCGGTCTCCCTGCCGTCGGTGAAGTTCCACAGCAGACGGCCGGAGGCGGCGTCGATCGCGTAGAAGCCGTCCTTGTTCTCGAAGGCCGTCACGTACACGGCGTGTGCGCCCACCGCGACCGGGCTGTCCATGTCGAGGCGGGGAGTCTCGCAGAACCAGCGCCGCCGGCCGCTCGCCGCGTCGAAGGCGTGCACGCCGCAGGGGTCCGTGCTGGTGACGTAGACGGTGTTGCCGACCGCTCCCAGGGAGGCGTACATGCCCCGTTCCGCCTTCGCCTTCCACCGGAGCCTGCCGGTGCCCAGCTCGAGGGCGATGAGCTCGGAGCCGATGGCGAACACGGTCTGCCCGAGCACGGCCAGGCCCGGCCGGAGGTCGTATCCCACCTGGTGCCGCCAGCGAAGGCTGCCGCTGTCACGGGTTCCGCGGACGGCGACGTTGCGCAGTCCGTCGGCGTAGACGAAGTACTCGTCGGTGATGACGGGCTGCAGCGCGATGCCGACGTCCTGCGGATCGATCGGTATGACGAGGGCCTGACGCGCCTCGATGTCGACGCCGAACACGGAGTCGGTGGAGGTCGCCACCCCCTGCTCCCCCGGCCGGCGCTGCAGCTTGGCGCCGAGCACCGAGACAGTGTGATCGTCGTAGCCGCCGAGCAACTGGTCGAACCGGTAGTCCTCGCCGAAGTCGAGGGTGAACTGCTCCGCGCCGGCGACCGGGTCCACGCCGATCACCGTCGCGCCCGCGCCCAGCGCGACCGCCGCGCCGTGGATCAACAGGACGGGCCCGGGCGAGAGACTGATGCCCTGGTACACCCAGCGGGGCCGCGAGCCGTTCCTCACGTCCAGGCCGATCATGTCGCCCGGACGGGTCTTGAGCAGGGCTGTGCCGTCGTGGAAGACCGCCGGGGCCTGCAGCAGCGGTCCGCCCCGGTAGACCCAGGCCGGCTCGGGCGCCCGGCCGAGCGGACGCGCCGTCCTGGCGCCCGGCGTTCCGCGGACGGCGAGTGCCGCTCCCGCGACGAGCGCCGCCCCGGCGGTCGCGGCCAGGGCCGTACGCCGGGCGACTCCGGCACGTGCGGGTGCACGGTGGTGCGCGGCCGTGGCGGAACGTTTCGACGCCGATTGCGGCAACGCGTCGCGCACCGCCCGGAGACCCGGCAGCTTCTCGCCCAGCGTCGAACCCGGGGCCGTTGACCGCCCCTTCGCCGGTTCCGGCGCCTGTGCCCGTGCCTCGGACCGGTCTTCTGCCCGGTCCTCCGACCGCACCTCGGGCTGGACTTCTGCCTCGGCCTGGGCCTCTGAGCGGGCTCGGGCCTCTGCCTGGGCCCGGTCGTCTGTCCGTGACCCGGCCCGTGTGAACGTCCGCTCCCGGGGCCGCGCCCGGTCCGACTCGTCCGGTGAGGAGAACGACTCGGCTCCCGGCAGCACCGCACAGGGTCCCGCGCCGCCGACGGCTTCGGCGCCCTCGCCGCGGCCTCTGTTTCCGTATCCGCCATCGGATCGGCTTCCGTATCCGCGTCCGTATGCGCTTCCGCTCAGGCCTCCGCCTCCGCTTTCGGCGTCGGGGGCCCTTTCGGTTTCGCCTTCGGAGGCGCCGCCCGTCGACCGGTCGACGCTCTGGTGGGTCGTCCTCCGCCCGGCAGGATCGGAAGGACCGGCGACGGGCTCCTCGGCCGACACCGGCGGAGGCGGCGCGAAGGCTCCCGGGTGCGGGACCGCGGTCGGCGCTGCGAGGCGGTCCAGGTCCCGCACGGCCGCCCGGTGGGCGTCGACCATGGCGGCCACGGGCGCCGGCAACCAGCCCTCTGTCAGCACCTGTTCGGCGCCGCCGGGAGCGCAGGCCGCCGAGAGCCGGTCGGGGTGGATCCTCAGGGCCGGGTCCTTGGCGTGACAAAGACTGATGATCTTGTCCAGTGGTTCGGGCACCAGGCTCAGGTCGGGCGACCCGTGGGCCACCTGGTAGAGCTGCGCCGCGCCCACCGCCCCGCCGAACGGCGAGCGTCCCGACGCGGCGAACGCGAGCACCGAGCCGAGGCAGAAGACGTCGCCCTCCGGGCCCATCGGATCCCCGGTGGCCTGCTCCGGGCACATGTAGTCGAGAGAGCCGAACAGGGTGCCGGAACCGGTGAGTTCATAACCGTCACGGGCGCGCACGATGCCGAAGTCGATGACCCGCGGGCCGTCCGCCGCGAGCAGCACGTTGGACGGTTTGAGGTCACGGTGCACGAGCCCTTCGGCGTGCACCGCGGTCAGCGCCTCGGCGACGCCCGCGCCCAGTGCGAGGACCGTCTCAGCGGGCAGCGGCCCGTGCGCGGCGACCGCCTCGGCCAAGGTGGGGCCGGGTACGTGGTCGGTGGCGAGCCAGGGTGTCTCGTCGTCCGGCGCGGCGTCCACGACGTGTGCCGTGTAGGGGCCGCCGACCGCCGCGGCGGCCGCCACCTCGCGCCGGAACCGGATCCGGAAGTTGTCGTCCTCCGCCATCTCGGGACGGATCACCTTGACCGCGACGACGCGGCCGGCCGACGACCGCGCCAGATAGACCCGGCCCATACCGCCTGCACCGAGCCGGGCCACGAGCCGGTACGGCCCGAGCTGCTCGGGGTCTTCTGGACGCAGTGGCTGCATGCCCTCGGCCGCCTGTTCTCGGTGGTGACGGGCGGAGATCCCGCCCACGCTGCGGGGGAAGGCCCGGCGGGTTCCGAACCACAGACTAGGCGCTGGAACGGCGGGCAGCAGTGCGTCCTCATACGCGGGTCCACGCACCTGGATGCAAGTGCCCGGTCGTCCTCCGGTTCCCCCACGTCCATGCGACGTCATGTCAGAGATCGGGTGACACGTGCTTTCCCTGCGGGAACAGTGCACGATGAGCAACAAGTGCACGATGAAAGCACATCGCGGGCGCGAGACCTCCGATGTGCCGAAGGTCACCCCCGTCGGCGCCCTCGACGCCTGTGGTAGCTTGCCGAGGCCAGTCGTACTCGTGTGCGCCCCCGGGCGCGCAGGGGTCAGGGAATCCGGTGAGACTCCGGAGCTGACGCGCAGCGGTAAGGGCGACGGGCGGGGCTTTCGGCCACTGGAACGCACCTGCGCTCCGGGAAGGCGCCTCGCCCGGGTGACCCCGAGTCCGAAGACCTGCTGGCGGCCTCCGGTGTCGCAGACCGGCCGGAGGAGCGCACCGTACGACCGGGCTTCGCGCTTGAGCCCTCGACGCCGAAGGAATCTCCGTGCCGTTCGCACGTCCCGTCCGCTCTGCCGTCCTGTTCCTGGCGGGCGCCCTCCTGTCGACCGGCTGCGGCGGCTCCGCAGCCCCCTCCGCTTCCTCCGCCGACGGTGCGGCCGGCAGCGACGCGGCCGGCCGGCCGGTCACGCTCGACAACTGCGGACAGCGGGTCCGGATCGACACGCCCCCTCGCCGGGCGGTCTCCCTGAACCAGGGCACCACGGAGATCATGCTCTCCCTCGGGCTCGCCGACCGGATGGCGGGCACCGCCACCTGGACCGACCCGCTGCCCAAGAGCCTCGAGAAGGCCGACGCCCGGGTGAAGCGGCTGGCCGACAACGCGCCCTCCTTCGAGAAGGTCCTGGACGCCGAACCGGACTTCGTGGCCGCCTCGTTCGCCTCCACGCTCGGCACGGGCGGCGTGGCCACCCGCGCCCAGTTCGAGAAGCTCGGGGTTGCTACCTACCTCTCCCCGTCCGACTGCGCCGGCAAGGACAACAGCGGCGGCGGCGACGGCGTCCGCACCGAGCCGCTGACCATGGACGCGGTCTACGGCGAAGTACGCGACCTGGCCCGGGTCTTCGGAGTCGAGAAGCGGGGGGAGAAACTGGTGTCCGACCTCAAGTCCCGGGTCGCCCGGGCCGCTTCGGGACTCGACGCCGAGAACGTCACCCTCCTCTACTGGTTCGCCAACTCCCAGTCCCCCTACCTGGCCGGCTGCTGCGGCGCCCCCGGCGTCATCACCCGCGAACTCGGCGCGAAGAACGTCTTCGACGACACCGAGGAGGAGTGGCCGCAGGTCAACTGGGAGACGGTCGCCGACCGCGACCCGGACGTCCTCGTCATCGGCGATCTGACCCGAAGGCAGCAGACGGCCGAGACGGCGGCCCGGAAGATCGCGTTCCTGGAGTCCGACCCGGTCACCAGGAACATGACCGCGGTGCGGAAGAAGCGGTACGTGCTCCTGTCCGGGCAGGCGATGAACCCGACCGTGCGCACGGTCGAGGGCGTGGAGAAGGTGGCGGCGGCACTGCGCGCGTACGGCCTCGCGGGATGAGCGCCGCGGGTCCGGCGGCCGCCGCGCCTGCGGCGGCGCGGGGGCTGCGCCACGTGCTGCTGTGGGCGGCCGGTCTCGCTCTGCTGTGCGGGTCCCTCGCCGTGGCGATCACCATCGGCCCTGCGGACATCGCGGTCGGGGACGTGTGGTCCACGGTGGCCGCCCATCTCGGCTTCGGCAGGGCCGGGTTGACGCCGCTGAGAGACGGCATCGTGTGGAATCTGCGGCTGCCACGGACCCTGCTGGCCGCGGTGTGCGGCGCCGGCCTCGCCGTGTGCGGCGCGGTGATGCAGTCCCTGCTGCGCAATCCGCTCGCCGACCCGTTCGTCCTCGGGATCTCCTCCGGCGCCTCGACGGGCGCGGTCGTGGTGGTCGTGCTCGGGGCGGGCGGCGGGGCCCTGTCGGTGTCCGGCGGTGCGTTCGTCGGTGCGACGGTCTCCTTCGCGCTGGTGCTGCTGCTCAGTCACACGCTGGGCGGTGACACGGACCGGGTGGTGCTGGCCGGGGTGGCGGCGATGCAGTTGTTCTCCGCGCTCACCTCGTTCGTCGTCATGACGACCGCCGACGCGGAGACCACCCGCGGGGTCATGTTCTGGCTGCTCGGCTCGCTCAGCGGGGCCGACTGGGCGGACGTGGGCCTGGGTCTTGCGGTGCTGGCCGCGGTGCTGCTGGTGTGCACCGGGTACGCGACGACCCTGGACGCCTTCGCGTTCGGGCAGGACGCCGCCGCGTCGCTGGGCGTGCACGTGGCCCGCACGCGGCTGGTCCTGCTGTGCGCCACCGCCCTGCTGACGGCCACTCTGGTCAGTGCGGCGGGGGCGATCGGCTTCGTGGGCCTCGTGCTCCCGCACGCGGCCCGGGCCCTGACGGGTCCCGGGCACACCCGGCTGCTGCCGGCCACCGCGCTGGCGGGGGCGGTGTTCCTGGTGTGGGTGGACACCCTCGCCCGCACCGTCCTGGACCCGCAGGAGGTGCCGGTGGGCGTGGTGACCTCGCTGATCGGCGTCCCCGCGTTCGTCCTCGTGCTGTACCGGACCAGGAGGGCGCGATGACCGGGACCGCCGAGGACGCCGGCCTGCGCGGCGACCGCCTCGCCTACGCGGCGGGCGGCTCGCTGATCCTGGACGGGGTCGGCCTCACGCTGCGCCCGGGGACCGTCACCGGCCTGCTCGGGCCGAACGGTTCCGGCAAGTCCACGCTGCTGCGTCTGCTCGCCGGCGTCCTCGCCCCCGCCTCGGGCGTCGTCACCCTCGACGGCCGCCCGCTGGCACAGGTCGGGCGGCGGGCGGTCGCCCGGCGCATCGCCGTCGTCGAGCAACAGGCCGACGCTCAGGTCGCGTTGAGCGTTCTGGACGTCGTACGCCTGGGCCGGGTCCCGCATCGCCGGGCCTGGGGCGCCGCCTCGGCCGCGGACGAGGCAGCGGTCCGTTCCGCGCTGGAGCGGACCGGCCTCGGCGACAAGGCCGACCGTCTGTGGCACACCCTCTCCGGCGGGGAACGCCAGCGTGTCCAGGTCGCCCGCGCGCTCGCCCAGCAGCCGCGGGAGCTGCTCCTGGACGAGCCCACCAACCACCTCGACATCCAGCACCAGCTCGCGCTGCTGGACCTGATCACCGGACTCGGAGTGACCAGTGTCGTCGCGCTGCACGATCTGAATCTGGCCGCGATGTACTGCGACCGGGTCGTCGTCCTGAAGGAGGGCAGGGCGGTGGCCGGCGGCACACCCCAGGAGGTGCTCACCGAGGCGCTGATCGCCGACGTCTACGGGGTGCGGGCCGGCCTCACCCGCGACGGCCCCGACGGCCGCCCGCACATACGCTTCCTGGGCGTCCTGCCGACCGGGCGGAACGGAAAGCAGGACGGGGAGCAGCAGGACGGCCAAGGGCGGGGCGGAGGCAGCGGCACGAGCACGGCGGCGTGCGGCGACCGGCGACCGAAGCCCTGACCGTGGGTCGCGGGACGGGCGGCGCCCCCGTCCGTGCGCGCGACCACGCCCTGCGCGCCACGTCCTCCGCGCGACCACGCCCTGCGCGCCGCGCCGGGAGACCCTACGTTGATGACCTCACCAGAAGGAGCCGCCACGTGACCACCCGGGTCGTTCTCGTCTCGCCCGCGACGAGTTCGTCGCTGCGGCAGGCCCGTTTCGACGACGGGGCCTCGATCGACGCCGCCGGAGCGGCGCACGCCCGCGCCGCGGCCGGAACCCTGCCCGCTGCCGCTCGGGTCCTCGTCTCGCCCGGTGTGCGGTGCGGTGAGACGGCGGCCGCCCTCGGTCTCGACGCGCTGGAGACGGCGGAGTTGGCGGGGCTGGAGGTGGGCCGGTGGCGGGGCCAGACGCTCGCCGAGGTCGGCGCCGCCGAGCCGGAGGCGGTGGCCCGCTGGCTCGCCGATCCCGAATCGGCGCCGCACGGCGGCGAGTCCGTGAGGGATCTGTGCGAACGGGTGGCCGGCTGGCTGGAGAGGGCCGCGGACGACGAGGGACGTATCGTGGCCGTCGTCGAGCCGGAGATCGTACGGGCCGCGGTGGTGCATGTACTGGGGGCGTCCGCCACGGCCTTCTGGCGGCTGGACGTGCCGCCGTTGACGGCCACCTCCCTCAGCGGGCGCGGCGGTCGCTGGAACCTGCGGCTGGGACTCCCGCTGGATCGGGCGGAGGCGGCCTGAGGCCGCGTCCGCCCGATCCTCGTCGGTCTCCGGGACGGAGTCCGCGGCTCACCGCGAGGCGGTCACCGCCGACCCCGCGGGGATCGCGGCGGGCTTCGGGTTCAGCAGCCGTTCGGCCAGTTCCCCGAAGACGAGGCCGAAGCCTGCCCACATCGTGATCTGCAGGGCGAGCGAGGAGAGCCGGAACCGCCACAGCAGGGCCGCCGGGAAGTCCGTCGGCACCTCGTTGACGGCGGGCAGGAACGCGTAGGCCAGCCCGATCACGACGGTGAAGCCGAGAACGGCGACGACCGTGGCGTACCAGGCGCCGAGTCCCGGCGCGATCCGTTTGCCCGCGATCACGGCGGCGACCGCGAGAAGCACGGCGAGCACCATCATCAGGAAGTACAGGGTGGTCCGCTTGGCGATGGTGTCGTGGTCACCGACCGCGGGCGGATTGGCCGGGTACTTGAGGAACGGGACGACGTACACGGTGAGCAGCGCCGCTCCCGAGAGCAGGAGCGCCGTGGCCCGGGGGCTGAAGCGGCCGACGCGGCCGAGCGCGAAGCAGTAGGCGAGGGCGGCGATGCCGCCGAAGGCGACCCCGTACACCAGGACGCCGGTGGCGAGGCCCGCGGTGGACTGGAGGCTGCGGGAGACGAGTTCGACCTCGTGCTCGTGCGCGGGCGCGTGGGACTCCTCGAAGCCGATCGCGCTGTCGACGTTCGGCTCACCGAGGAAGTAGGCGACGACCAGGGCGAGCACGCCGGCCGCGAGGCCGGCGAGCATGCCGCGGACGAGCAGGTTTCTTACCGTTGCGGAGTTCATCGAGTGTGCGGCGTCCCTCGTCAGTGGCAGGGGAAGCCGAGAAGGTGGCGTGCGTCGTGCACCCACTCGTGGACTCCCTCGCCGGAGACGACGGAGGTGGCGCCCTGTTCGGCGCCGACGAAGTACAGCAGGACGAGCATCAGGACGCCGAAGAAGACCGCCCAGGGGGCGATGTCCTTCAGCGGCAACTTGGCGGGGACCACAGGGGTGGTGGGGGTCGGCTGGGCGACATGCTGCGCCATGGCAGGGCCTCCTCTGGGAGTTCGCGTCCCATCTCGGTGGTGCACAGGACGACGGCTCCGGGTCTGACTCTTGATGTGCCCCTCGATGAGGAGCGCACCGTTCACAGTGGCGCGACCGTGCCGGATTTCCACCGGCTTCCGTGCTGACGTCGTCGATATCAGAGCGACGGTACCGCGTGTCGCCCGCCCGGCCAATACCGCACCACCTGGCGTGACGCCGCTCTCCGCCGGAAAGTGGTGCGGATCACGGCCATGATCGGGTGGCGACCGAAGGGCGGAGCGAGTACTGGTGGTGCGGCGATCGCCGGGCCTGGAGCGTCGGACTGCTGCCGCGGTGACCGTCACGCCGGCGGCCGGGCGTCGGCGGCCGGTTCGAGGAGTCCGGCGACCAGGGCGGCGAACTCGTCGGGGGCGGCGAGGCGGACGCCGAGGGCCTCGGCCTTGGCGCGCTTGGATCCGGTGCCCTCCCCGGCCACGACGAGAGAGGTCTTCCCGGAGACGCTGGAGGAGGAACGGCCGCCGGCCCGTTCGATGAGTTCGTTCATCTGATTGCGGCTCAGCTTCTCGAGCGCTCCGGTCATCGCGCCGGTGACGACCACGGTCATCCCGGCCAGCGGACCGCCCGCCGCGTCGGCGCCTTCCGTGCCTTCCGTGCCTTCCGTGCCTTCCGCGCCGTCGTCCCCGTCGGCTGCCGTGGCCGGCCGGGGCGCCGGCGGGGTTGCGCCCGGCTCGGTCATGTTCACCCCGGCCGCGACCAGTTTGTCGATGAGCGGGCCCAGTTCGGCGAGTTCGGCGACGATCGACGGGGCCTTCTCGGCGCCGATGCCCTCGACCTGCCGGATCGCCTCGGCGTCTGCGGCGCGGAGATGGTCCATGGTGGCGAAGTGCCGGGCGATACGCCGCGACATCGAACGGCCGGTGCCGCGGACGCCCAGCGCGCACAGCACCCGCGACAGCGGCTGCGCCCTGGCGGTGGCGAGCGCGGCAAGCAGGTTGTCGGTGCTGGTCTCCCCCATCCTCTCGAGGCCCAGCAGCTGGTCTCGGGTCAGGGTGAACAGGTCGGCGAGGTCCGCGACCAGTCGCGCGTCGACGAGCTGGACGACCCGGGTGTGGCCGAGGCCCTCGATGTCGAGCTGGTCGCGCCCGGCAGCGTAGGACAGGGAGGCGACGAGATGGCAGTTGCGGCCGTTCTCGCAGCGCCAGCGCTGCTCGCTGGTGTCGATGCCCGATCCGCATCGCGGACACGTCTCGGGGAACACGATGGGCTGCTCCTCCCCGGTGCGCAGATGGGCGACAGGTGCCTCGATGCGCGGGATGACGTCACCGGCCCGGTGGACCATGACCCGGTCGCCGAGGCGCAGGTCGCGGCGGGTGATGTCGGCCGGGTTGTGCAGGGTGGCGTAGGTGATGGTGGAGCCCTCGATCTCCACCGGCTCCAGGACGGCGCGCGGGGCGATGACGCCGGTGCGGCCCACGTTCCACTCCACCGCCAGCAGTCGGGTGATCTTCTCCACGGCCCGCAGTTTGAAGGCGATCGCCCAGCGCGGGGCCCGTGAACCGGATCCGGCGGCCGCCTGGTCGGCGGCCAGGTCGGCCTTGACGACGATCCCGTCGATCCCGAACGGCAGCGCAGCGCGCAGCGCGGCCGTCTCCGCGACCCGGGTCAGGACATCGTCGACGGTGGCCGCGGTGACGCCGGGCACGGCGGTGGCGGCCGTGGTGTTCACGCCCAGCGCCGCGGCCTCGGTCATGAGGTCGCTGTGCGCGCTCTCCCGCAGACGCTCGGCGAGTTCCGGGTCGGTGTCGGCGAGAGGCAGCAGGCCGTAGCCGAAGAACGTCATCGGGACGGTGTAGGCGCGTTCCCTGGCGCGCAGGGTGCCCGCGGCGGCGTTGCGGGGGTTGGCGAACGGTGCTCCGCCGTGCGCGGTGCGCACCTCGTTGGCGTGCTCGAACTGCGTGTTCGTCATCAGGACTTCGCCGCGCACCTCCACCGTGACGGGCTGCGCCAGCTCGGCCGGCAGACCCTCCACGGTGCCGATCGCGTGCGAGACGTCCTCCCCGGCCGTCCCGTCGCCCCGGGTGACGAGCTGCGTCAGCCGGCCCTGCCGGTAGCGGGCCGCGATCGCCAGGCCGTCGAGCTTGGGCTCCACACTGAACCGGGTGACCTCGCGGCCGATGCGTCTGGTCAGCGAGACGGTCCACGCCGTGAACTCCTCGGGAGAGAACACGTTGTCCAGGCTCAGCATCGCCACCGTGTGCGGGACGTCGCCCACCACGGCCCCGCCGGCGACCTTCCCCGTCGGCGAGTCGGCCAGCGTCTGCTCCGGGTGCTCGGCCTCCCAGGCCGCGATGGACCGCACCAGCCGGTCGTAGTCGTCGTCGTCCAGCCCCGACGTGCCGGCCGCGTAGTACGCCGCCGACGCCTTCACCGCGTCCTCGACCGCCTGCGCGTAGGCGGCGGCGTCCCCGATCACTGCACCACGTGTTGTCATGCCGGTCATCCTGCCCGCCACCACTGACAACGCCCTGGAGCGCCGCTGCCGCGGCTGCCCTCGACAGGCGCAAACGGTTGCCCCCGATGGCTGCCCAGGTACCGGTGATCTTCACAACTGCCCTTTGGACCAGTGCATTTGACGCATCATCATAGAGTGAGCCAGGGTGCGTGGCGGCTCCCCTTCCCCGTCGCGCGGCCGGAGCCCCCACTGGAAAGGCACGATCCTGCGGAACGAACCGCACAGCGCCACCCCCGACCCGTCCAGCGACCTGCCCTCCCCCCGCCGGTCGGTGTTCTCGCCCGCCGCCGACGTCATCGGCACGGAACTCGACCTGTGGATGACCTCCGACCATCTGGTGCACGCGCTGACCCCGGGGTTCTGCGACGCGGCCTCCGTGTACCTGCTGGAGCGCTGGCGTCTGGAGGAGAACGCGCGCGCCCGCGCGGACGCGCCCCGGGTCGAGGTGCGCCGGACGGCGCTGCGCATCGGGCCCGGCGCGCTGGCGGACTGGGAGGCCGCGTTGCCGGTCGGCGAGATGGTCGCCCACTCCCGCCGGACGCCCTACGCCCGCGTCCTGTCCGACGGGCAGGCGCGGGTGCTCGACGCGGTGGACCCGCACACGTCCGGGCGGCTCGCCGGCCCGGGCGGCGGTGGCGACGCGCGCGCCGGCGACCTGCTGCGCGTGACGTCGTTCCTGGTGGTCCCGCTGCGACTGCGGGGCAAGCCGATCGGCTTCGTCAACTGCACGCGGGGACCGGGCCGGCCGCCGTTCGGCACCGCAGACGTGGCCGCCGTGGAAGCGCTGGCCGCGCGGACCGCCGTCGCCCTGGACAACGCGCGCCGGTACGAGCGTGAGCGGCGCACCGCCCTCGCCATCCGCAACAGCCTGGCGTCCGGCGCCGCCGTGGAGTTCGGGGGCTGCCGCGCCGCCCACGGGTGTCTGCCGGCCGGGCACGGCAATCTCGTCGGCGGCGACTGGTCCGACGTGGTGCGGCGACCCGGCGACCGGGTCAGTCTGATCGTCGGGGACGCGATGGGGCACGGCCCCGAGTCCGCCGTCGCGATGATTCAACTCCGCACCGCCGTGCGGACCCTGGCGGCACTGGACATACCGGCGGCCGACCTCGTCGGACGGCTCGACGTCCTCGCCGGTGACTCCCCCGGCGTCTCCTTCGCCACGTGCATCTACGCCGAGTGGGACGCCCGGCGGCGCACCTGCACCCTGGTGGGGGCGGGCCATCCTCCCCCGCTGCTGCGCGGTCCGCGGGGCCGGACCGCGCCCGTCGCGCTGGCCGGGACGGGTCTGCCCCTCGGACTGGGCACGGGCAGCTACGAGGAGACCGTGCTGAGCGTGCCCGACCCCGCCCTGCTGGTTCTCTACAGCGACGGTCTGGTCGAGTCCCGGGACGCCGACATCGACCACGAGATCACCCGCCTCGCGCGCACCGTGGACGCGGCCGCCGCCGAAGCCGTGGACGGCGACACGCAGGACGCGCTGCCGTCCCTGTGCCGAAAGCTCCTGGGCGCCACGTCGGGCACGACCGGCTCCGACGACCGCACCCTGCTGCTCGCCGAACTGACGCCCGCGGGCAGCTGAAGCCCGGCCGCGCTCCCGGAAGAGGCCCGTGCCCGTCCGGGTGTGCGCTCAGTCCGCCAAGGTCGCCCACACCGCGTTGCCGCCGGTGAGAGGGGGAAGG
>NZ_JBMNDR010000093.1:0-35363 GCF_052543235.1 Streptomyces sp. SAS_272
GTGCGGACGGCGTCCCCTCTCCCCGGTGGGCGGTTCCTGCGCCCGGTCCGTCACATGTGGATCACCGGCGCGGCGTCCGCGTCCTGCTCCGGCACTCCGCGGCGGAAGAGCGCGAAGGCGATGACCGCGCCGGCCACGAAGAAGCCGGCCGACCACCAGAAGGCCGTGGTGTAGGCCTCGATGGTGGCCTGCGCCTGGACCAGCTTGTCCGCCGGGTTCTTGCCGGCCAGGTAGTCCGTCGCGGCACTCGCGGCGAGGGTGTTCAGCAGGGCCGTGCCGATCGATCCGCCCACCTGCTGCATCGCGTTGACGGTGGCCGAGGCCACGCCCGCGTCCTCGGCGGCGACCCCGCCGGTGGCCAGCTGCATGGCGGGCGGCATGACCAGACCGAGGCCGATGCCGGTGACGACCAGCTGCGGCAGGACGGCGCTCAGGTAGTGCGAGCCGGCGCCGATCCCGGTCAGCCAGGCCATGCCGGCCGCGGCGACGGCGAAGCCCAGCGGGAGGACCGCCTTCGGGCCGAGCCGCGGCACCAGGACCGTCGTGCCGAGCTGCGCCGCGATCATGAGCGCGCCGACCATCGGCAGGAACGCCACACCCGTCTTGGTGGGGCTGAAGCCGAGGTTCAGCTGCAGGTAATAGGTGAGGAAGAGGAACACGCCGAACATGCCGGCGCCGGAGATGAGCACGGCGAAGAAGGAGGCCGCGCGGTTGCGGTCGAGCAGGATGCGCAGGGGCAGCAGCGGGTGAGCGGCGCGGGTCTGCCACCAGGTGAAGGCGGCGAGCAGCAGGCCGCCCGCGATCAGGAAGCCCCAGGTCTGCGGGGAGTCCCAGTCGTGCGTCTCCGCGTTGGAGAAGCCGTAGACCAGGGAGAACAGGCCGGAGGCGACCAGGACGGTGCCGGGCACGTCCAGCTTGGAGTTCGCGGCGTCGCGGTGGTTGGAGAGCAGGAGCCAGCCGCCGGCGAAGGCGAGGACGGCGATGGCCACGTTGACGTAGAGCGTCCAGCGCCAGTCGAGTGCGTCGGTCAGGACGCCGCCGAGCAGCAGGCCCACCGCGCCGCCCGCGCCGGCGATGGCGCCGTAGACGCTGAACGCCTTGGCCCGCTCCTTGGCGTCGGTGAACGTGGTGTTGAGCAGGGAGAGCGCGGCCGGGGCGAGGAGCGCGCCGAACGCGCCCTGCAGCGCACGGGCGGTGACCAGCATCTCGAAGTCGGTGGCGGCGCCGCCGAGCGCCGAGACGGCGGCGAAGCCGACGACCCCGATCAGGAAGGCCGTCTTGCGGCCGAAGAGGTCGGCTATGCGGCCGCCGAGCAGCAGCAGGGAGGCGAACGCCAGAGCGTACGCGGTGACGATCCACTGCCGGCTGCCGTCGGAGAAGCCGAGGTCTGCCTGGGCGGAGGGCAGCGCGATGTTCACGATGGTGGCGTCCAGGACCACCATCAGCTGGGCGAGGGCGACCACCGCGAGGATCCACCACTTCTTGGCGGAGGTCGCGGACGGTTCCTGTTCGGCGCCCGCGAGGGCGTCTTCCGTCAGGGTTTTGGAGGACATGGGGAACCACTCCCGGGACGTCGGCAAAGAGCACGTAAACGAAACTGTTTCGTACACATGGAGGCTAGACCAGATTCTGCGAAACGGCAAAGTTTCGTTAGCGCGTGCCGGACGAGCGGGGGACGATCACGCGGCCGGGCACGTCCCGCGGGCTCTACGCCAGCTGCCGTCGCACCAGCTCGTGCAGCCGGCCCCCGGTGTCCGCGAGGAGCTGCGCCGGCGGGCCCTGCTGGGCGATCCTGCCGTTCTCCATCACGATCACCCGGTCGGCGTCCATCACCGTCGACAGCCGGTGCGCGATGACCACGCGCGTGGCGTTGAGCTTGCGGGTGCTCTCGATGACCGTGCGCTGCGTCTCGTTGTCGAGGGCGCTGGTCGCCTCGTCGAAGAACAGGATGCGCGGCCGCCGGATCAGCGCCTGCGCGATCATCAGCCGCTGACGCTGACCGCCCGAGACGGACCCGCTGCCGGAGACGATCGTGTGCAGCCCCATCGGCATACGCCTGATGTCCTCCGCGAGCCCCGCCAGCTCCGCGGCCGCCATCGCCTCCTCCGGCGTGTAGGCCCCGGTCCCGCAGATGACGTCCAGCAGCGAGCCGGTGAACGGCTGGGCGTGCTGAAGCACCACCCCGCACTGCCGGCGCACCGCCGCCTGGTCCAGCGCCGCCAGATCCTGCCCGTCGTACAGCACACTGCCCGACAGGGGCCCGTCGAAGCCGATGAGCAGCCGCAGCAGCGTCGACTTGCCACAGCCGCTCGGGCCGACGACCGCCACGAACTCGCCCGGCCGCACCTCGAAGGAGACGTCGTCGAGGACGAGGGGCCCGTCCTCGGAGTAGCGGAACGAGAGCCGGCGGGCCTCGAGCGCGCCGGTCAGGGGGCCGGGACGGGTGCTCGTGCCGCGGACCTCGGGGGTGGCCTCCAGCACCGGCCGGATCTCTTCCAGCAGCGGCAACGCGGCCACCGCCGACACGAACGCGCCGGTCAACGAGGTCACCGAGGTGAGCAGCATCGTCATCGAGGTGTTGAAGGTGAGGAAGTCCGCCGCCGACAGCGCCCCCCGGGCAGGGCCCGCCAGCAGCATGAACATCAGCAGCGAGCACAGCGGCAGGTACACCGAGCCCAGCACCGTGCTCAGGTTCTTGATCCGGCCGAGCCGCTGCTGCAGCTCACGACTGCGCGCGAACTGCGCCGCCCAGGCCGCGTAGGCGTAGTTCTCGGCCGCCGCCACCCGCAGCTTCGGCAGCCCGCGCAACGTCTGGAACGCCTGGTTGTTCAGCTTGTTGGAGAGCACGACCAGCCGCCGCTGCCAGCGCACCTGCCACAGCCCGAGCGCCAGGAACACGGACGCGATCACGACCAGCATGCCGATCGCGGCCAGCGCCATCGGCACGCTGTACCAGAGCAGCAGCCCCAGGTTCATCGCGCCGATCGTGACGGACTGCGCCACCGACGGGCCGAGCCCCGCCAGCAGCCGGCGGATCGCGCTGACGCCCATCGCGGCGCTGGCCAGCTCACCCGTGGACCGTTCGGCGAAGAACGTCGTCGGCAGCCTGAGCAGCCGGTCCCACACCGCCGGCTGGAGCGTCGCCTCGACCCGGCCCTCCAGCCGCAGGATGGTCAGGTTCTGCAGCAGCGTGAACGCCGCCGCGACCACGCCGGCGACCATCACGGCCAGACACACCTGCACGATCAGACCCTGCTGGGCCTTCGGCACGTACTCGCCGAGCACCTTCCCGGTGGCGATCGGCACCAGCGCCCCGATGGCCACCGTCACCGACCCGCTCAGCAGCAGGTTCGTCAGGTCCCCCGCGGTGCCGCGCATACAGAACCGCAGCAGCCCGAGCGGGCTGAGCCGGCGCTCCGGCAGCGGCCGGTAGAACATGACGGCCCGCGGCTCGAACTCCTCCGCGTTGGCCTTCTCGACCGGCGTCTCCCGACCGGTCGCCGGATGCACGGCGACATAGCCGCCGCGCCGCCACAACAGCGCGACGGGCGCCCCGGACAGCGCCCGGTGCCCGACCAGCGGCCCCACGTCGTCGCGCCACCAACGGCCGTCGAGGCGGACGGCCCTGGCCCGCACCCGCGAAGCCAGGGCGACCCGCTCGACCGGGTCCAGCCGGTCGCCGTCGTCGCCCGCCCGGGCGGGCTCGACGAGAGCGATCCCGGCGGCCCGCGCGACCAGCCGGCAGGCCGCGAAGGTCGCGTCGGCGTCGGCGCCCGTCGCGCGCTGCCCCGACTTCCTGCCGATCGACGCGAGCAGCGTCCGGTCGGCCTGGGCGCGCACCGCCTCACCGGCCTTGATCCCGGCTGCCGTGCGGGTCTCGTGGGTGCGTTCCAGCTGCTCGATCCAGCGGTCCAGCGTGGTCAGCAGCCGGTACTGCTGGTCGACCATGGACTGCCACACCGCCGGGTCCATCAGCAGGTCGGCCGCCGCCTCCTCGCCGTACAGCGAGCCGTACTGCACACTGCCCGGCGGGACCTGCATCCAGAACACGTCGTCGTCCTGGACCTCCGCGGGCCCTTCCGCGGCCATCGGCGCCTGGAACAGGACCGACAGACCGCGGCCGACGCCGAGGGCGAGCGCGTACTCCAGCGGACTCGAAGTCGGCGGCACGTACCGGGGATTGCCGTACTCGTCGTACGACCAGGTCCGGGTGTGCGCGGGCTGGTACAGCTCGCGCAGCCCGACGCGGTGCACCACACAGTCCCGCGACGGGCGCGCCACCAGAGTGTGCTGGGGCCCGGCGACCGGCCCGAGCAGCAGCGCGCCCGCCTCCAGCCGGCCCAGATGATGCCAGTGCCCCTGCTCCCCGGCGTCCACCGCGAACAGGTCCAGCGCGCCCGACGCGACCAGCCACAGCACCTGCGGGCCCTCCAGGTCGAGGCGGCCCGAGCCGGCGCAGTCGATCCGCGAGCCCATCCGGCCCAGCGCGGCGAGCACGACGTCGAGCCCGCCCTCGGACACCGCAGTCATCTCATCGCTCCCTGACCAGGGCCGCGTACGAGCCGCCGCGCGCCACCAGTTCCTCGTGCCGTCCGCGCTCCACGACCGTGCCGTGCCGCAGCACGACGATCTCGTCGCTGTCGCGCACCGTGCTCAGCCGATGGGCGATCACCACACACGCACAGCCGCGCCGACGCAGGTTGTCCATCACCGTCTGCTCGGTCTCCGCGTCCAGTGCGCTGGTCACCTCGTCCAGCACCAGGATGCTGGGCCGGCGCACCAGCGCCCGCGCGATCTCGAGCCGCTGCCGCTGCCCGCCGGAGAAGTTGCGGCCGTCCTGCTCAACCCTGCTGCGGATCCCGCCGGGCCTGCGCAGAACGACGTCGAGGAGCGCCGCGTCGCGCAGCGCGTCCTCGATCGCGTCGTCGGGGATCGAGGGGTCCCACAGCGCCACGTTGTCGCGGACCGACCCCTCGAACAGGAACACCTCCTGGTCGACGAAGGAGACGGACGAGGCCAGCGCCCCCCGCGGAATGTCCTCCAGCCGCTGCCCGTCGATCCGGATCACGCCCTCCCAGGGCGCGTACAGGCCCGAGATGAGCCGCGACACCGTCGACTTGCCGCTGCCCGAGCCGCCCACCAGCGCCACCTGCTGCCCGGGCCCGACGGTCAGGTCGAAGCCGGTCAGCAGCGGCTTGTCCAGCGGGCTGTAGCCGAACGAGATGTTCTGCAGCTCGACGTGACCGCGCAGCCGGCGTGTGGAGCCGGCGCCCTCGCGGCGGTCGTAGAGCGGGTCGGCGCGGAAGTTCTCCACGTCCTTCAGCCGGGCCACGTCCGCGGCGAAGTCCTGGATACGGCCCGCCACGCCGTTGAGCCGGGTCAGCGGCGCGGTGAAGCGGGTGACCAGAGCCTGGAAGGCGACCAGCAGACCCACCGAGACATGGCCCTCGATCGCGCGCATCCCGCCGATCCACAGGATCAGTGCGCTGTTGAGCGTCGCGAGCGTCGGCGCCACCACGCCCAGCCAGGCGCTCGGCACCCCGAGCCGCTGCTGCTCCTCCAGGGTGGTCGCGTGCTGCCCGGCCCACTTGCGGAAGTAGCCGTCCTCGCCGCCGGTCGCCTTCATCGTCTCGATCAACTGCAGCCCGGTGTAAGCCGTGTTGGTGAGCCGCGCGTTGTCCGCGCGCAGCTTTGCCGTCCGGGTCGCCCGCATCCGGACGACGATCCGCATGGCGGCGATGTTCAGCAGCGCCACCCCGACGCCGACGTACGTCAACTGCGGGTCGTACGAGTAGAGGAGAAAGGCGTACAGGACGACGACCACCGCGTCCACGCCCGCCGACGCCAGGTCGCGGGCCAGCGTCTCGGCGACGGCGTCGTTCGACTGCAGACGCTGGACCAGGTCGGCCGGGCTGCGCTGGGAGAAGAAGGTCACCGGCAGCCGCAGCAGATGCCGCAGGAAGCGGGCGCTGGACAACGTCGAGGAGATGATCCGGCCGTGGTGGAGGTTGGCCTGCTGGAGCCAGGTCAGCGCGACCGTGAGCGCCACGCACGTGCCCATCGACGCGAACAGCACGCCCAGCAGCGAGGTCTGACCGCCGATCAGGAACGTGTCGATCCAGGTCCGGCTCAGCGCCGGCACCGCCGCGCCGACCAGGACCAGCAGCAGGCTGGCCAGCACGGCGGCCGGCAGGGTGCCCGCGGTGCCGCGCAGCCGGGCCGGCATCGCGCCCAGCACACCGGGTCGGCGTCCGCCCCGCTCGAAGTCCTCACCCGGCTCCAGCACCAGCACGACGCCCGTGAAGCTGCCGTCGAAGTCCTCCATGGGCACGAACCGCCGGCCCTTGCCGGGGTCGTTGACGAACACGCCGCGCCGGCCGAAGCGCCGGCCCAGGCCCTCGTGGACGACGTAGTGGTTGAACTCCCAGAAGAGGATCGCGGGCGTGCCGACCCCGGCGAGCGCGGCCAGGTCCATCTGCATGCCCTTGGCCGTCAGTCCGTAACTGCGGGCCGCCTTCAGCAGGTTGCTCGCGCGCGAACCGTCCCGGGAGACACCGCACGCGATGCGCAGCTCCTCCAGCGGGACGTGCCGGCCGTAGTGGGCGAGCACCATGGCGAGGGAGGCGGCCCCGCACTCCACGGCCTCCATCTGCAGCACCGTGGGCGTGCGGACGGTCTTCACCCGGCTCTTGGGGACCGGACGCCGCGGCGGCGCGGACCGCCGTCGGCCGCGGGTCTGATCTGCGGCGGTCACGGGAGCAGCCAATCGACGGGATGCTGGTCGGCCAGCCGGATCGAGCCCGTGGCCATGGTCATGGAGGCGAGACCGTAGGGCGGGCCGCCCGCGGACGACCATCGGTACCCGCTCTCGGTCGCCGAGGACTTCTCGAGGCGGACCAGCACCGCCACCGGGCGGCCGTCCTCGGTGAACTGCTCGCCCAGCTGGCTGTCGCCGAGGAACGCGGCGATCTGCTGAGCCGACTGGGCCGTGCGGTCCACCGACTTCACCCGGCCGCGCAGCACGCCGTACCGCTGGGACGGGACGGTCTGCACGGTGAGGTCGACGGCCGCGTCCCGCGGGATCGAGGCCGCGGTCTCCGCGGGGACGTACACCGTGGCGTACAGCGGATCGTCGGCGCCGGCGACCTTTTCGACGGCTGCCACGTTCGCGCCGGTGGAGATGATCTGTCCGATGGAGGCGGCGAGCGCGGTGATCCGGCCCGCGGCGACCGTCCGCACCACGGTGGTCCGCTCGGCGGTCCGCACCTTCAGCACGGGGGCGTCGGCGGGCAGCCGTTCGCCCTCCTTCGCGAGGACGGCGGTGACCTGGCCGGCGGCGGGGCTCTGCAGGAGGTAGCTGCCCTCGCCGTGGGTGAGGACGGCGGGTGCGTCCACCGTGGACGTGACCGACCCGGTCACCGCCCACACGGACGCGGCGGCCAGGACGACCACCGTCACGGACAGCACCAGCCAGCCCTGCGGGCGCGCGAACCGCACCGGCAGGTCGAGTTCCTCCGGTGACTGGAGCTTGGCGAGGGCCTGTTGACGGAACTGCACAGGGCTTCCCTGGGGTGTCTTCGCGCACCGACGAGTCCCGGAGCCGTGTGACGGCTCCGGGACTCAAAGGGTCACAAGGGGCGCGATCAGAGACCGGCGACCAGGTTGGTGACCGGGGCGGTGCTCAGGCCGGTGACGCCCTCGACGGTGCCGACGGCGGTGTCGACCACGGAGGAGACGGGGGCGATGCCGTCCACCAGGCCGGTGACGGTGCCGAGGGCGTTCAGGGCCAGACCGCCGGAGACGTTGTCCAGCTCGGCGTCGGAGATCTCGACGGTCTCAACCTGGGGGGTGGAGTTCATGGGGGGACTTCCCTTCACATGGGTATTCATAAGGGGGAGCGGCCCCCTCTGGGGGACAGACGACGGCCGCGAACGCCGGCGCCGGGCCCCCGTCTGAGGAGACCGCGGCGGCCTGCGGTGCGTTGGACTAAAGCAGCTCCATGGCTCGAACATCCAATCAATCACCGCTCTCACCTGGGCACTTGCGTCACAGGAGCGTCAAACCGTGCAGGTGCGGCCACGCCTTGCGGCCGACTTCTTCACACCTCGGACGGGATTCGCTCGGATGAGCGCCCGGCATCCTCGCGGCGAATCCGACACTCCGTCCGCAATGGCCCGGCCGGGTCCGCGCAGATGTGCAGAACCCACCACGACGGTGACCTGCTTGGGCATGCGCTGTGCAGATTTCCTGAAGCGGGGATTCCGCCGCCCTTCCTCGACGGAGAGTCGCCGCACGACTGCGGAACGTGTGGACTTCCGGTCGTCGGCGAGGCGTCGGATTCGGCCACGGTGCATGGATCCGGCCGACGTCCCACAGCGCCTGACGCGCCGTCGGGCGCCGGATCGCGCCCTCCGCCCCGGCTCCCCGGAGGCCGTGGTTCTGATCGCCGGCCCCGAAGCCGCGACGCCCGTGAATCCGCACAGCCGCCGTGACCCGGCGCCCGGTGCGGGCGCGCTTGACCAGTGAGGAAGCGGAACGGGCGGCTCCCTCTGCCGGGCCGGGTCGCAGAGGCTCGACGGGAGCGCCGGGGGAGCGAAACCCCTGGAAAGGATCTTGTCGGCTTCGGCGGTCGTCATCGTGATATGGGCGATTGCTCCCCGGCCTGCGCGGGGGACGAGGGTCATGGCCGATTCAGCGTTTCACAAAGGAAGTTGGCAATTGCGATTGAACGCCCCGGGCACCGCCTGCGTACCCATGGCCAACCAGGCGCCGCTGTACGGATGTACGGAGCTGCCGGCACCGGCAGTCAGACCCCGTCCCCCCAGGAGGTCGAGTTTTTTGAGTCACAAGCGAGTTACCAAGCGCAAGGCCATCATCGCGGCAGGCGGTGTGGCGGCCCTCGGAGCGGCGGCCATCCTGCTTCCCCAGGCCAACGCCTCCCAGGACGGCGGCGCAGGCGGGGCCGCCTCGGTGAAGACGCTGAAGGCGGGCGCCGCCTCGGACCTTGCGTCCCAGCTCGAGAAGCTGCTCGGTGACGCCTTCGCCGGCTCGTACTACGACGACGCCGCCAAGCAGCTGGTCGTCAACGTCACGAACGTCTCCGGCGACAAGAACAACGTCGTCGTGCAGGCCGAGAAGGCGGGCGCCAAGGTCCGCGAGGTGGAGAACAGCAAGGCCGAACTCGAGGCGGCGGCGAAGACGCTGAAGACGAAGGCGACCGTCCCGGGCACCTCCTGGGCCGTCGACCCGAGGGCGAACAAGATCCTCGTCACCGCCGACTCCACGGTCACCGGCAAGAAGTGGGACCGGATCGACTCGACCGTGCAGTCCCTCGGCTCGAGCATGGCGACCATCAAGAAGTCGGCCGGCACCCTCAAGCCGCTGGTCTCCGGCGGAGACGCGATATTCGGCGGCGGGGCGCGCTGCTCCCTCGGCTTCAACGTGACGGCGGGCGACGGCTCCCCGGCCTTCCTGACGGCCGGTCACTGCGGTGTCGCGGCCAAGCAGTGGTCCGACTCCGAGACCGGCCAGCCGATCGCCACCGTCGACCAGGCGACCTTCCCGGGCGACGGCGACTTCGCTCTTGTGAAGTACGACGACGCGAACACCCAGGCTCCCAGCGAGGTGAACACCGGTCAGCAGAAGGTCGCCATCAGCCAGGCGGCCGAGGCGACCGTCGGCACGCAGGTCTTCCGGATGGGCAGCACCACCGGCCTCAAGGACGGTCAGGTGCTCGGTCTCGACGCCACGGTGAACTACCCCGAGGGCACCGTCACCGGCCTCATCCAGACCGACGTCTGCGCCGAGCCCGGAGACAGCGGCGGCTCGCTCTTCACCCAGGACGGTCAGGCGATCGGTCTGACGTCCGGCGGAAGCGGTGACTGCACGGTCGGCGGCGAGACCTTCTTCCAGCCGGTGACCACGGCTCTGGCGGCGGTCGGCGCGACGCTCGGCGACGGCGGCGGCGGCGAGGCGGGCGCCGGTGCGGTGGACGCGAACGGTGACGGCATCGACGACAACACCGGTGAGGCCATCCAGGGCGGCGGCGAAGCGGGTGCCGGTGCGGTGGACGCGAACGGTGACGGCATCGACGACAACACCGGTGAGGCCATCCAGGGCGGCGGCGAGGCAGCGGCCGACGGCGGCGCGGACCAGAACGGCGGCAAGCAGAACGGCGGCAAGCAGAACGGCGGCCGGAACCAGAACCAGAACGACAACGGCCAGGACGACTCGGGTGTGACCGAGTCGCACTGACGCATCGACATCCGAACGGTCCGGTCCTCCAGCGAGGGCCGGACCGTCGGCGTTGTCCCCGGTGACGTCCCCTCAGTCGTCCCGCAGCGCCCGCAGCAGCATCAGGGCCACGTCGTCGATCCGGTCCTCGGCCTGCGCATAGCGCCCCACCAGTACGTCGGCCAGTTCCTCCAGCGGGCGGTCACCGTGCTCGGCGAGCCGCCGCCCCAGCTCGGCCACCGCGTCCTCGATGTCCACCCCCGGCCTCTCGACGAGCCCGTCCGTGTACAGGGCGAGGACGCAGCCGGGGGAGAGCTCCACCTCCGTCGTCGGGTACGTCGCCGAGGCGTCGATGCCCAGCAGCGGCCCGCCCGCCAGGTCCAGCACCCGGACCCGCCCGTCCGCCCGGCGCAGCAGCGGCGGGGGATGACCGGCCCGGGCCATGACCGCACGGCCGCCGGCCGGGTCGAGCCGCAGGTACAGACAGCTCGCCAGCAGGTCGGAGCCGAGGTCGATCAGCAGCCGGTTGGTGCTGCGCATGACCTCCGCCGGCTCCTGGCCCACCGTCGTGTAGGCGCGGACGGCGGTGCGCAGCTGCCCCATCAGACCGGCCGCCGTCACGTTGTGCCCCTGCACGTCGCCGATCACGGCCGCCGCGAGCGGCGGCGAAGGCACCAGGTCGTAGAAGTCCCCGCCGATCTCCATGCCCCGCGTCGCGGGCAGATAGCGGGCGGTCGCCTCGACGCCTGCCAGCCGCGGCAGGGAGGGCGGCAGCAGCGCCGCCTGCAGCCCGTGCGCCAGCTGGTGCTTGGTGTCGTACAGCAGGGCGCGGTCCAGGGCCTGCGCGATCAGTCCGGCCAGGCTGGTCAGCACCGCGCGCTCGTGCGTGGAGAACGGGTGCGGCTCGGCGTAGGCCAGCACACAGGCGCCCACCGGGCGGCCGGAGGCGATCAGCGGCAGGTAGGCCCAGGAGCCGAAGCCGTCGGGGGTGACGGGACGGGCCGGGTACAGGCGCTGCAGCTGCTGCGGCGAGTCGAAGAACGCCGGCACACCGTGGGAGAGGGCGCGCGCGCCCGGCGTCGGGGCGGTCAGCGACATCCCGTCGAACTGTTCCACCGCGGCCGGGTCGGGATATCCGTGGTGCCCGAGCACATGCAGCCGGCCGGCCCGCGCGCCGAGCAGCGCCAGCGCCCTGCTGCCCACCGCCGGCGCGATCTCGTCCGCGACCATCCCCACCACGTCCTGCACGCTCACCGTCTCGGTGAGCGCCCCGGCCAGGCTCAGCGCCTGCGACATCGACACCAGCCGGGTCGGCGCGTCCCCGGTGCGGGCCTCGGCCGGCCCCATCTGCGACACGGACCTGGCCCGGCTGATCCGCACGCTGATGCCGGTGGTGCTCGGGTACAGCCGGAACGACAGCCACTCGGAGGGCGGGCGCAGCGCGACGAAGGAGGTGGCGTCCTGACCGATCAGCGCGGCCCGGTAGCGCTCCTCGTACATCGGATCGTCGAGCCACGGCACGGCAGACCACAGCTGCGAGCCCAGCAGCCCGCTCACGGGCACGCCGAGCATCTCGGCGGCGGCGCCGTTCGCGAACCCCACCCGCCCCCTCAGATCCAGCGAGCACATCCCGTACGGCAGCCGGGCCACCATCCGCGCCGCCTCCACGGTGCCCAGCGTGTCGGAGACGCCGCCCACCGGGCCGGCGTCCAGCACATCGGACTCGGCCCGCACCGCGACATTCTGCGCCGCCGCGCGCTCCAGCCGCAGTGCGAGGCGCTCGCAGCCCGACGTCAGCTCCCGCCGCTCCCGTTCGGACAGTTCGGGCGGGTGGGAGCCGGGCCAGGTGACGAAGACCGCGCCGTGGACCCGGGTCCCGGTGGCCACGGGCAGCGCGGCCAGTGCGAAGGGGTACGGCAGGACGACCGCGATGCGCGGATACCGGCGGGCCATCTCCTCCTCCCCGCCCACCCACACCAGCCGGCGTTCGCGCACCGCTTCGGCGACCGGGATCGGCGCGCTCAGCCCGACGCGCTCCCAGGGCGCGGCGAAGGACCGCGGCAACCCCGCCATCACCGCCATCTCCAGGACCGTCCCGTCGCCCGGCCGCAGGTAGACGGCCCCGGAGTGCGCGCCGACGGCGTCCATCATCGAGGTGAGCGCGAGGGAGAGCAGCGGCCGGCCCCCCGGCGCCCATACGGCCGCCGGCGCCTGGCCCGACGTCTGCTCGGGCACGGCGACCACCTCCTCGCCCGGCGTCGCGTGGGTGTCCGGCTCCAAATCTGCCCTCTGACGGCGTGACGCGCACGGCGAACGGTTCCCGGGAGCTGCCGCCCCGTACCCCGCCGCGCCGGCCCCATGCCCCCTCGGTCGAAGCGCGCGACAGCGTACGACCGCCCCGTGTGCGCCCCCGCGCACCCTGATGGCCGGATCTTCGTGCCCGTGAAGCGGTCCCGGAGCCCAACAATGGGCACGCGTTCACCACCACGAGCCGGCGTACGGCGAGCTGAAGGGGCGGCAGTGATCCGGGTACTTCTGGTGCATGACGCGTGTCTGGTCAGATCGGTCCTCTCGCAGTGGCTGTCCAGGGAGCCCGATCTGCGGGTCGAGGACACTCCGTGGCGCAGTGCGCCGGGCCGGGTCGGGGCGGTCCGGCCGGACGTGTGCGCGGCGGATCTCGACTGCTCTGACACGTACGGCATCCCGCCGCTGGGCGACCTGTGCCCGCGCGGCGGCGGCACGCCGTCGCCGCGGCTGCTGGTCCTGGCCAGTGCGCACCGGCCGGGCCTGCTCAAACGGGCGCTGGAGGTGGGGGCCCTCGGGTACGTCGACAAGGCGGGCACGCCGGAGCAACTGTTGCGGGGCATCCGCAGGGTCGCTCAGGGGGAACGTTTCGTCACCGAGTCGCTGGGGTTCGGCTTCCTCAAGGCCGCCGAGATGCCGCTGACCCGTCGGGAGTTAAGCGTGCTGACCCTCGCCGCCGAGGGCGCCTCCGTCGCGGAGATCGCCGGGAGTCTGCACCTGTCCCACGGGACCGTGCGCAACTACATGGCGGCGATCACCCGCAAGACGGGCGCCCGCAACCGCGTCGACGCCATCCGCATCTCGCAGGGGCAGGGCTGGCTGTGACGCCCGTCCGCCGTCCCCGGCCGTCCCGGCGTCCGTCGGGGCCGCCCAGCCACCGACCAGGTCACGGTAGAGGGGAGAGCGGCCCAGCAGCTCGTCGTGGGTCCCGTGCGCCGTGCGCGGACCGTCCATGACCAGCACCCGGTCGGCGCGCAGGGCCGAGCTGACGCGGTGGGCGACGACGACCAGGGTGCCTCCCGGGCGGGCCGCGAACGCCCGCTCGGCGCGCGCCTCGGCCTCCGGGTCCAGGTGACAGGTCGCCTCGTCGAGGAGGGCGAGCGGGGCGGACGACAGGTACGCGCGCGTGAGCGCGATCAGCTGGCGCTCGCCCGCCGACAGCGCCGCCGGGTCGATCCGTGCCGCCGGCCCGCCCAGCGCGTCCAGCAGCGGGGCCAGCCCGACCGCGGCGGCGGCGGCCAGCATCTCCTCCTCGGGCACGTGATCCGGTCGCAGGTGCCCGAGGTTCTCGCCGAGGGTGCCGCCGAACACGTACGCCTCCTGGGGGATGAGCACGCGCCGCGCGGCGGCCTGAGCGCCCGGCACCGGCCGGCCGCAGATCCGGATCGCTCCGCCCACGGGTGTCAGCAGCCCGGCGACCAGTCCGGTCAGCGTCGACTTCCCGACCCCGCTCGGGCCTGCCACGGCCAGATGCGCCCCGGCGGGCAGGCTCAGCGTGAGGCCGTCGACGACGGGCGCGGAGGCGGGTCCGTAGGCGAAGGAGAGGGCCTCCAGTGAAAGAGCGGCGGCCGGCCGACCGGGGCGCGGGCCGTTCGCCGGGCGGCCGGTCGGGGTGCCAGTCGGGGTGGTGGGTGCGGTCCGTCCGGGAGCCGGTGCAGCGCCCGCCGGAGCGTGGGAGGAGTCGCCGGCCGGACCGGTCGGCGGGTCGGCCGGCGGACCGGCCCGCGGGGCCGGCGTCGGGCCGTGGTGCGGGGCGCGAGCGGGGTGAGCCGGGTCGGCGCCGCCGACGGGGGACGCTCCGCTCTCCTCCGCGTGCGCCGTCAGACGGCGCAGGACGACGGTGAGGCGGGAGCCGCTCGTGCCCAGACCGTGGATGAGGCCGCTCAGCGCCGGGAGCAGGGACTGCGTCACATAGGCGAGAGCGCCGACCAGCGCGCCGGGAGTGACGTCGTGGGCCAGGAGCCAGGGGGCTCCGGCCAGCAGCAGGACCAGGGGGAGGTGGCCGCCCAGCGCGAGGCAGACCACGCGGGCCACGCCCCAGCGGGCCAGGGCACGTGCCGCGCGCTGCTCGGCGTCGATCAGGGCGGCCGTGTCGGCGGCGATCCGGTCCTCCGCACCGGCCGCGGAGACGTCCCGCAGCCCCGGGCAGACGGCGCCCAGGCTCGTCGCCAGCGCCTCGTCCGCGCCGAGATACGCCTCCTGCCGTCGCGCCAGCGGACCGAGGGTCACCGCGAACAGCGCCACCCCGGCGGCCAGCGGCGGCGCGACGACCAGCAGCAGCGGCGGCGCGAGCGAGAAGAGACCGGCCAGCGCGCCGACGGAGGTGAACACGAACGAGCGGGAGACCATGATCAGTCCGGCGAAGGCGTCCCGGGCGATCTCCACCTGCTGGGTGAGGCCCGAGAGCGCCCCGCGGTCCGCCTCGCGCACCCCCCGCTCCACCACCGTGGCGACCAGCCGGTCCCGGAGCGGTTCGACCAGTGCGGCGACCGCGCCGTACACCCGCGCGGTGCCGTACGCCCCCACGAGCACCCCGAGCCCGGCGGTTCCCAGCCACCACAGCCCCACATCGGCGCGTCCGGCGAGGAAACCGCCGTCCAGGGCCCGGGCCAGGGCGTATCCGAGCAGGAAGGTCTGTCCGGCCTCCAGCACCGACCAGCCGGTGAGCCGCACCAGCGCCCACCGCCGCCTCGCCAGGAACCGGCCCGCGTGCACGGCGAGCCCGCGCCGCCCGTCCCGTCCGGCGCTCATCGGCCCGCCTCCCGGCCCTCGCCGCCGGGCCGCGCGCGGGTCCCGTTCCTTGCGTCGGCCGCCGGGTCGCCGGCCGCGCCGAAGACCGCCCGGTACTCCGGCAGCAGCCACAGCTCCCGGTGGGCGCCCATGGCGCGGACGCGGCCGCCGTCCAGCCAGGCCACCCGGTCGGCGCGGGCCGCCGTGGTGGCGCGGTGGGCGGTGACGAGCCGGGTGGCGGCCGTCGAGGGGCCGAACACGACGTCCGTGACCTGGCGTTCGGTGATCGTGTCGAGGCTGGAGAGGGCGTCGTCGAGGATGAGGAGGCGGCCGCCGTGCGCGAACGCACGGGCCAGCCCGAGGCGTTGGGCCTCGCCGCCGGAGTGCGGCGCGTCGGCGCAGAGCGTGGCGTAGCCGTCGGGCAGGCGGCGGACGAAGTCGTCCGCGCGGGCCGTGCGGGCGGCCTCGCGGACCAGGGCGGGGGAGGGGGCGCGGCCGGGAGCGCTCAGCGCGAGGGTGTCCTCGATGGTCGTGCCCAGCAGGGCCGGGCGGTCGAAGGCCTGGGCGATCTCCGCCCGCAGAGTGGACCGGGGGAGGGCGGTCAAGGGGACGCCGTCCAGCAGGACCTCACCGGCGTCCGGGTCGGCGAGCCGGCCCGCCAGCGCGGCCAGCAGGGACTTGCCCGCGCCCGAGCGGCCCACCAGGGCCAGGGTCGTCCCGCCCGGCACGACCAGGTCGACGCGGTCCAGGACCGTACGCCCGCCGCGGCGGGCGCTCACCCCGCGGAACTCCAGCCGGCCCGGGCCGTCCGGCGGGAGGCGGCGGTCGCCGTAGGACGCAGCGGGCTCCGCCAGGACTTCGCCCAGGCGGGCGGCGGCCGCCCGGGACCGGGCCAGGCCGGACAGCCGGCCCACCAGCACGCCGACGCCGGTCGCCAGCACGGCGTAACGCGAGGCGGCGAGCACGTCGCCCGGCGACAGCCGGTGCCGGGCGAGCAGCAGTCCCGCCACGGCGACGACGCCGAGGTGCAGCAGCGGCGCCACCGTCACGGCCTGCGCCGCCGCCCGGCCCTGCACCCGCCACATGAGCCGGCCGGCCTGCGACAACTCGGGCAGCGGGCGCAGGATGCGTGCCGTGTCGCGGTCCGCCGTGCCGGCCGCGCGGATCGTGCGGGCCCCGTCGATCGCCTGGGCGAGCGCGTCGGCGATCCGCCCCTGCGCCCGCTGGTAGCCGTCCGCGGCCGCCGAGGTGTCGCGGGCGAGCGCCCGCAGCAGCAGGACCAGGAGCGGCGCGCCGGTCAGGAAGACGGCGGCGAGCCACGGGTCGAGGACGGCGAGCGCCGCGACCGCCCCGACGGGTCCGGCGAGCGCGGCGAGCAGCGCGGCGCGGGCGCCGGGGCCCGTGCCCGCCTGCGCGGCGCTGCCGACCACCCGCGCCACGAGGTCGCCGGCCCCGAAGCGGACGGCGACCCGCGGGCCGGCCGCGAGGACGTGCCCGGTGACCCTGCGGCGCAGGAAGGCGGTGCTGCGGGCGTCGAGCGTGCCGCCGAGGACGGTCTCGCACGCGTCCAGCACGGTCAGCACCAGCACGAGGGCCGCGCAGTACAGCACCCAGCGGGTCGCGGGGGCGTGGGCGAGCAGCAGGTCCAGGGCCCGGCCGAGGGCGGCCGGCAGGAGCAGCCCGGCGCCCGTCGCCATGACGCCCAGCAGAACGAGGGCCGTGCAACGCGAGCCGCTGTGCCGGGCCGCGGCGCCGAGCAGCCCGCCATCGGTGGTCCGGTCCTTCGGCATGGTGCTCCCGGGCGGTCTGGGGAGTCGGGGACTCAGGGACTCGGGGACTCTCGGAAGACCGGACCCCGGACGGCCCGTCCCTCGTGGGGGAGCGGGCCGCCCGGGGCGGTCAGCACGACGACGTCTGCGAACGCGTCGTGCGTGCCGTGCGGGTCACGCCCGTCAGAGACAGAGCAGGACGCTCGCCGCGCTGATGCACGACAGCAGGCTGACGGTGCTGTTGCCGCCGCCGCCGGTGTGCTCGTCGGATTCCATCGTCTGCAGGTCGAGAAGGGCCATGGGGTGTCCTTTCGTCGGTTGGATGGCTGCGTCCCCTGGGGACGGGTTGCGTCACGACTCCGTCATGCGTCGAGGAGCCGCGTCATGAGGGCCGCCGGTGCGGCGGCGGAAGGAACGGCAGGTGGGCGCCGGGGCCCGGGCCGTCCGCGTCGAGGGCGGCGGACAGGGCGAGCAGACAGCCCGCGGTGCCCGTGCCGAGGTCCATGGAGAGCCGCATCATCTGGTGCCCGGGGAAGGCGAGCTGGCCCTGGTAGGGCATCGCGAACCAGCCCAGCGCGGCGATCTGTTCGTCGAGCCGTGCCCGGGTCGCGCCGGGTCCGGTGGTGCGGGCGAGGTGCAGGATCATGCCGGCGCGGCCCTGGAAGAGACCTGGCTGCGCGTAGAAGCGGGAGGTGGCCGCGGTGCGGATGCCGGCCCGGGCCCGCGCCAACTCCGCTCCGGCGTCCGGGACATGGGCCACGAGGTCGTCGAGCACCATGCCCACCCCCACGCTGCCGTCCCCCAGATAGGGCAGGGTCCGCCAGCCCTCGTCGACCTCGACCGCGCCTGTCTCCCGCTCCGCGCAGCACGCCAGATCCCGGCGCAGCGCGACGCCCGCCGCCGCCAGCTGCTCCCGGTCGCCGGTCTCCTCGTACTGGCGGAGCAGGAACAGTGCGGGCCCGCTCGCACCCCGCAGCAGCCCGGCCCGACGCCGCCCCGCCGTGTCCGGCACCGGTTCGGCGAGCCGTCGTACGAGGATGTCGGCGGCCTCGGCCGCCCGCTCGCGCAGCTCCGGCTCACCGGTGCGGCGGGCCAGGCCGGCGAGGACGAGCCCCAGCCCCGCCAGGCCGCCGTGCAGGTCCGAGGAGAGGTTCTGCCACCGCTCGCGCAGGATGCCGTCGATCAGGTCCAGCGCCCGCCCGCGGTGTCCCAGCAGGTCCAGCACATGGGCGACGCCCGCGAGCCCGTCGTACAGCCCGAGCGGGGTTCCGGTCGGCGGCGGGGCCGTGCGGTCGAGGAGCCAGCGCTCACCCTCCTCGTGACGCTCCGCGCCGGTCGCCGCCAGCGCGTACAGGACCCCGGCCGCGCCGTGCGCCAGGCCGAGCCCGCCGCCGTCGGAGAACTGGGCGACGTCCCCGGGATAGAGCCGGTCGGCGCGGTCCGGGGTGGCGGAGGCGAGGATCGCCTTGACCATCGAGTCACGGCTGTGCGGCCAGTCGCCGGGCTCCACCCGGAAGGCCGGCGCGGACGGCGCGCGCCCGACCCGCCCGGCCGTCCGGGTCCCGTTCCCCGCGCCGTCCGGGGCGGCGTGCGTGTCGTCCCGGACGGCGCGGGTGATCTCCGCGACCGCCTCGTCCAGGAACTCCGACGGGACGTCCGGGAACTGCTCCGCGATCACCTCCGCCAGATGGGCGGCCTTCCCCCGGTCCACCACGAACAGCGTGGTGACGGGCAGGAACAGGGCGAGCCGCAGACAGGCCAGCGCATAGCGGTCCACGTCGGCGCCCCGGCGGTCCGGCGGTGCGAAGAATCCGGGGTGCGCCACGACCTGGCGGCCGTTGTGCCCCGTCGGGGCCGCCGCCTCGAAGTCGATCAGGCACACCGACTCCTCGTCGGGCGCGACCATGATGTTGAAGACGTGCAGGTCGTTGAAGACGATCCCGCGCGCGTGGACCGTCTCCACGGCACGCTCCACCGCCCGGTGCACACGCACCGCCCACGCCGTGTACGCGGCGACGGCCGCCGGATCGGGGTCGGGGACGAGCAGCGGATGCCGTTCGGCGAAGAAGGAGTTGAGCGGCCGGCCCGGCACCAGGTCCATGACCAGGAAGCGGTGGTCGCCCAGGGTGAACCAGTCCCGTACCTCGGGCGCCGCACCCGTGCCGGCCAGCGCCTCCAGGGCCTCCTTCTCCCGCTCCAGCCGCGATAGCGCGTCCGCGCCGTCCGACGCCAGCCCCGCGTGCGGCCGGCCCTCCTTCAGGACCACCGCGCGCCCGTCGCGGGTGTCGACGCCCCGGTACACCCCGCCGCCGTTGGAGAAGTGCAACGCCTTGTCGATGCGGTAGGGCAGATCGCCCACCGTCGTCGTGTTGCGGGCCGCGAGATGCGGTTCCAGGAACGCGGGCAGCGTCACCCACCCGGGGGTCTGGAAGGAGGGCGCCCGCCGGTCCGGGACCAGGGTCCCCGACCCGTCGCGCACCGCCGGCACGAGCGAGCCGCGGTCGTCGACGACGTACATGCGCGCGAACGCGCCGTAGCGGACGTACAGCGGCCCGTCGTGCCAGCGCAGATCGGTGAGGATGTACGGCCCTTCGAAGCCTTCCAGCAGCGCGCCCAGCTCCCGCAGGACCTCGTGCAGCTGCTCCTCGTCGCGCGGGTACACGGTGACGAACTTGCCGCTGGTGTCGCGGCCGGCGTACTTGGCGTTGCGCAGATGCAGCAGGTGCGGCCCCGGCACGAACTTGAAGGGGACGCGGTGCGCGACGCAGTAGTCCCACACGATCGCCGCCGTCCGCTCCGCGTTGTGCCGGGTGGCCGATACGTGGATCTTCCAGCCCTGGGCCGGGCCCGCCGCCGGGCTCCCGTCGGCGTCGAGCGGCGTCATCGTCAGCCAGTCGCCGACACGCGCCGAGGACCAGCCCCCCGGGACCGGCCGGCGCGCCGTGTCGAACAGCGGAGCCGCGACCCCGTCGGCGGCGAGCCGGTCGGGCGTCTCGTAGAAGTGAGCGTCCGCCAGCGCGTACACCTCGTACCGCTTGTCCATGCGTCCCCCTTCGTGGCCCGGCCATGAGACTCGCAAGCCGGGCGGGGGCGCGGACAGTCACCGCTGTCACGAGAACACCGTGCGGAACGCATGCGTAAAGACATGTTCGATCCGTTTCGAGCACAGCCGGGCGTGCGGCCCTCGCGATGCCCCGCACGGGGGCCGCGAAACGGTTCCAGGGGCTGCGCGCGCGCTGCATAAGCGCTGTAATTGCGGACGTGGTCAGTGAGGGTGCCGCGGAGCGCAGAAAGGGACCTCTGCGTGTCGAGACGGCCCTCAAGACGGTCACCGCCGATCCCGTCTCGCCCCAACGGGTGCGCCGCACCCTCGAACAGGCGCTCGTCTACGCCGGTGCGGCCCTGGCCGCCGTCTACACGCCCGCGCCGGAGGCCGGTCTGCTCTGTCTGGCCGAGTCGGCGGGCGTGCCGAGGACCCTGTACGGACTGCGCGAGAGCTATCCCCTCGACGGCGGCTCGCCGGCCGCCGACGCCCACCGCACCGGGCGGGCGGTGTGGCTCGACCCGCGGGAGGTCGCCGAGTGCGCGGACGCCCGGCGGATGCCCGCCCGCGACGTCCATCTGGCCGCCCTGCCCGTCCGCGACGGCGCGGGCGGCTGTCTGCTCGCCGTCAGCGAGCGCCCCGGCGGTTTCGACGCCGAGGACCGCGCCTGCCTGGAACTCGTCGCCGACGCCGTCGCCCTGCCCGCCCCGACCGCCCGCGCCGAGGGCGAGGCGCTCCTGGCGGGCGGCTTCAGCCTGGCCATGGACACCGGACGGGTCGAGGTGGGCGACGCGATCCTGGAGCTGTTCGCGATGGACCGGGCCGAGTTCGACGGCCGGGTGGAGACCCTGCTCGGGCTCACCGTCCCCGAGGACCTGCCCGCGCTGATGTCCGTCGTCGAGGCCGACCACATGTCGATCGGCGACCGCGAGCTGGAGTTCCGGGTGCTCCAGCCCGCCGGGCCGCCGAAGTGGCTCAGACTCCACGGCCGTCTGCTGCCCGGCGGCGACGGCCGCCCCGCGCGGCTTGAGGGCACCGTCGCGGACGCCTCCACGCTGCGCGCCGAGATCACCGACGTCGCCCGCGTCCAGCGCCTGGCCGCCGCGCTCGCCACCGCCGGCACGGTCCGCGACGTCAGCCAGGCGGTCGTCGCCGCGCTGCGCAAGCCGCTGCGGGCCGACCGGATCGCCCTCGCCGAGCTGGAGAACGAGCGGCTCGTGGTCACCGTCCTCGACCCGCCCGAACCCGACTCGTGGCCCGAGCTGTGGCAGCTGGAGTGGCGCAGCGAGTGGCCCGACGCGCCCGTGCGCGCCATGCCCACGCTCGCCGCCGCGCTGCGCGAGGGCCGGGCCCGGATCTGGCCCGCCGGCACCGCCCTGGAACCGGCGCTCGCCGAGGTCGGCCCCGGGGGCCTCGCCGTGCTGCCGCTGTCCGCCGGCGGCCGGATGGCCGGCGCCTGCCTCATCGGCTGGGACGCGCCGCACGACTTCGGCCCCGACGAGCGCGCCCTGCTCACCGCCTCGGCCGGGCTCGCCGGGCAGGCCCTGATGCGCGCCCACGCCTTCGACGCCGAGCACGAGCTCGTGGGCATGCTCCAGCGCCAGCTGCTCCCGCGCCGGCTGCCCGACCTTCCCGGCGGGCTCGCGGTCGCACGCTATCTGCCCGCCACCGCGGGCCTGGAGGTCGGCGGCGACTGGTACGACGTGATCCGGATGCCCGACCACCACGTCGCCCTCGTCATCGGCGACGTCCAGGGCCACAGCGCCGCCGCCGCGACCCTCATGGGCCAGATGCGCACGGCCCTGCGCGCCTACGCGGCCGAGGGCCACCCGCCGGACGTGGTGGTCTCGCACGCCAACCGGCTGCTGATGGAGCTGGAGACCGACCTCTTCGTGACCTGCTGCTACGTCGAGGTCGACATGGAGGACGGCACCGCCTGGTGCGTACGGGCCGGGCACCCGCCGCCCGTCCTGCGTCACCCGGACGGCTCGGCCGAGGTCGCCGAGACGGACGGCGGCCCGCCCCTCGGCATCCTGACGCAGGCCGAGTTCCCGATGACCGCGCTGCGGCTCACGCCGGGCGCCGTCGTCGCCCTCACCACGGACGGGCTCGTGGAGTCCGCCGACCTCGACATCGGGACCGGCCTGGACCGTCTCGCCCACGGACTGTCCGTCGCCGACCCCGCCCAGCTCGGCCCCGTCGCCGACGCACTGCTCGGCGGCGCCCACCGCGGCGACGACGTCGCGCTGCTCCTGCTGCGCTACGACGGCATGGCGGTCAAACCCCGGCGCGAGGGCTGGACGGTGTGGCGGGTGCCCGAGGCGGCCCGGCACGCCCGCCGCTTCACCCGGCGCAGCCTGCGGGGCTGGGGCGTCGCCGACGCCGCCATGGACGCGGCGCTGCTCGTCGTCTCCGAGCTCGTCACCAACGCGCTGGTGCACACCGACGGACCGGTCCGCCTCGACTTCACCCTCATCGACCGCCGGCTCCGGGTGGCCGTCACCGACGCCTCGCCCCGCACGCCGGTCCAGCCGACCGACCCCGGCTGGGAGGCCACCGGAGGGCGCGGCATCCTCCTGGTGGAGGCCGTGTCGGACAGCTGGGGGACGGTGCCGGTCAGCGGCGGCAAACAGGTCTGGAGCGAGCTGCTGCTGCAGCGCTGAGCAGCCGGCCGGCCGGACGTGTCCCGGGCGGCGGACAGGGTACCCGCCGCCCATGGACACCTTCGCCTCCGCATACCTCGCGGCATCCGGAAGGTCCGCACTGGCCTCCGTGGCGTTCATCGCCGTCGGGATCGTTCTGGTCGGCGGGCTGATCTTCGCCTTCCGTCTCGGGTTCAAGATCCGGCGCCGGGAGTCCGCGCCGCCGCAGCCGCACGAACAGCCCCGGATGCCCGCGTCGGGCCCGACCCACGAGAGCCGTTCGCGTGAACCCAACGAGATGCCCCGTGCGTCCGACGGCGAGCGCCTCACCCCGCACGAGCTGCGGCCCACCGGCAGCCGGGACAGCGCCGACGGCGGCAGGCCCCGCTGGGACCAGGGCACGGGCGGCTCGTTCGGCAGCGGAGGCCCGGGTGCCCGCTGAAGCCGCCCCGACGGGGCGTCGTGACACAGAAGGGCGATGAAACCGTCGTGACCTCGCACCCCGAGGAGAAACCCGCCGTCCGCCGGCCCGAGACGGGCTGGGCCAGGGCGCGCCGCACACGCCGCGGCTCCGCGGCACCCCGCACCTGCCTGCCGGCGGTGGCCGCACCCGGGACGCAGACCGGACCGGAAGGGAACATCGTCAGGGGCGACGACTGACCGTCGTCCTTTGCACAGGCCCGACCGGCTCTCGCCATCGCCTGGATCTGCCCCTGCGCAGGCCCGACCGGCTCTCGCGCCCGCCTGACCCACGACCCGGCCGCCCCCGCGGAGGACCCGGATCGCCGCTCGCGGCTACCCCCTGATCCACGCAGGCGCCGACCGGTGACCCAAGGCAGGCGTCACCGGTGGCCCGCGTCGGCCTCTACCGGCGTCGCCGATGCCGGTGCGACGGTCTCGTCGTCACGCCCCCGCCCGCGGTGAGGCGGCCGAGCGCCCGGTACACCACCCGTCGTACCCGGCGGGCGGTGCGGCGCACGCCGCCGGGCTGAGGCGCCGGCACCACGAGGACGCCGTCCGGGTCGACGTGCAGGGCGAAGGGCAGCGGATGGAAACGCGTCCCCGCCGTGTCCGGCGTCAGGCACACCGTCGCGAGCCAGGTCCGGCCCGTCAGATCGCCCACCGGCAGCACGGCGTCCAGCCGGCCGCCCGGCGCGAGCGTCCCGAAGATCTCGTGGGAGCTCCCCTTCGCCCCCGTCAGCCGCAGCAGCACCGCGGCGTCCTCGGGCACGTGCAGCGGCAGGATCACATGGAGCCGCTCCCCGCGTTCCCCGCCGAGGGTGACATCGCCCGCCGCGACCCGGCCCAGACCCAGCCGCTCGCTCGCGTGACCGACGTCCAGCGCGAGCCCGGCGTGCCGGTCGGTCCAGTAGGGCAGCACCACCCGGCCCGCGACCACCGCGGCGTGCGGGGCCGCGTGGCCGTGCCGGGGGGCCGGGCCCAGCCGCAGCTCCTCGGTCCAGCCGCCGAGGCCCACCCTCACCCACACGTCCCACAGGCCTTCGCGGGGCGGGCCGCCGCTGACCGCGGTGGCGGGATCGACGACGGCCGTGCCGCGCAGCCGCAGACGCACCCGGTCCCCGGCGCCGGCCGGTCTGCGCTCCCTGTCCGTCCGCACCGGCTGGAAGTACTGCGCCGATCCGCCGCGCTCCCGCAGCAGCAGGTCGGGCGAGGCACGGTCGAAGCGTTCCGCGGTGTCCAGGCCGAGCCAGCGCACCGCCTCGGCGACGTCCCGCGGCGGCCACTGCGGACGCTCCCCGCCGGCGGGGAAGGTCATCGGCTCGCCGTCGTGCGTCAGCTCCGCCGCGAAGACGATCCGCAGCAGCCCGCCCCGCCACTCGACGCCCTGCGGTTCGACGGCGAGCCCGACGCCGGCCTCCCACTGCGCGAACGCGACGACGTCGTCGTAACGCCCGTCGGCGGCCAGCGCCGCGACGACCCGCTGGGCGGGCTGCAGCAGAGCCGCCACGCCCGGCCCGAACCGTTCGACGACGACCCCGTGGATCTCCTCGAACAGCTCTCTGCGGTAGTCCTCGGGCAGGTTCAGGAAGCGTCGGCCGCGCAGCCGCTCGACCATCTCCACCCGCAGCCAGCGCCGGAACAGCCGGTCGCGCAGGTCGCCCGGCTCGGTGTACCGCTCGACGACGTCGAGGGCCTCGCGGAGGTTCTTGAAGTAGCTCACCGGGTCGAACCGCTGGAGGCTCACGTTCGCGGCGTCGTCGCGCCGGACGTGGTAGTAGCAGACGTAGTCGCCGAGCACGGCGACGTTGTCCGCGCGCAGATAGGCCTCGGTGACGAAGACGTGGTCCTCGAGGCGACGGCGGCCCTCCGGGAAGCGCAGACCGATCCGGTCGAGGAAGGCCCGGCGGATCATCTTGTGCGGGGTGAGGCTGTCGATGAGCGGCGCGTTCTCGACGGTGGCGCGCGGGCGGTCGGTGCGGAACAGCTCGACCGGCACTGCGCGTCCTCGGCCGGCCATCTTGCCGACGACGACGTCCGCGTCGTTCGCGACGCCGTAGTCGTACATCCGCTCCAGGGCCGCCGCGCCGAGGTGGTCGTCGGCGTCCACGAACATCACGTACTCGCCGCGTGCGGCGTCGATGCCGACGTTGCGCGGCTTGCCGGGCCAGCCGGAGTTCTCCTGGTGTATGACGCGGACCCGGGGGTCCTGCGCGGCCAGCGCGTCGAGGAGCGCAGGGGTGCCGTCGGTGCAGCCGTCGTCGACGAAGACGATCTCGTAGGCGTCGGGCGGGAGCGACTGCCCGAGCAGCGAGGCGATGCAGTCCTCGATGTAACGGCCGGGGTTGTAGACCGGGACGATGACGCTGACCTTGACCGGCATCGGGCTCCTGGCCCCCTCGTCGGATCGCCTGCCGTGCGGACGGCGGGTGCGTGCAGCCCGATGCTAACCCCGCGGCCGACGCCCCACCTGTCCTGGTTCGTCCTGATCCGGATTTTGTAGTCTGGCGCGGTGCGCCTCCTGCTGATGTCCGACACCCACCTGCCCAAGCGCGCCAGGGCGCTTCCCGCCCCGCTGCTCGACGAGATCCCGGACGCGGACCTCGTCGTCCACGCGGGGGACTGGGTCGACGCGGCCACGCTCGACCTGCTGGAGAGCCGCAGCCGTCGGCTGCTCGCCGTGTACGGCAACAACGACGGGCCCGAGCTGCGCGCCCGGCTGCCCGAGGTCGCCCGCGCCGAACTGGGCGGACTGCGGTTCGGGGTGATCCACGAGACGGGGCCGGCCCAGGGCCGGGAGGCCCGCTGCGCGGCCCGCTTCCCCGACCTGGACGTCCTGGTCTTCGGGCACAGCCACATCCCCTGGGACACCACGGCCCCCGGCGGACTGCGCCTGCTCAATCCGGGCTCCCCGACCGACCGGCGCCGGCAGCCGCACTGCACCTACCTGACGGCCACCGCGGCCGGCGGCCGGCTCACGGACGTCGTCCTGCACCGGCTGCCGCCGCGCTGAGCCCTCGCGTGCCCGCAGGGGGTGCGGGGGCGTGGCGGACGAACCGGGCCGCTTCCGGCCGATGCGGTCGGAGGCGGCCCGGAACTTGCGAGTGTGTGTGGCGTCAACGGGCCTCCTTCCACCGTGGGGCAACGAAGGGACATGCATGCGTGTCCGTTGTGGGCGCGTACCCCGTCGCGGGCCTCCCTACACACCGCCGGGCCGGTGAATCCCGGGACGGGTCGTCGCGGCGGCGCGGGACGCTTCGTCGCCGCGGACTACCGGGCGGGAGGTGACTGGCCGCCCTCCGGAGGGTGGACGGGCCCGGTCGTCGCCGTCAGCGGGGCGCCGCTGCCGCCCCACCGCAGCGCGACGATCTCGGCCGCCACCGACACGGCGACCTCCTCCGGTGTACGGGCTCCCAGGTCCAGCCCCACCGGCGAGCGCAGCCGGGACAGCTCGGCGTCGGTCACCCCGGCCTCCAGCAGAAGCGCACGGCGTTCGTCGTGGGTGCGGCGGCTTCCCATCGCCCCGACGTAGGCTGCCGGCCCGCGCAGGGCCGCCGCCAGCAGCGGCACGTCGAACTTCGGGTCGTGGGTCAGCACGCAGATCACCGTGCGCCCGTCGGTCCGCGTGCCGCCGAGGTACCGGTGCGGCCAGTCCACCACCACTTCTACGCCCGCCGGGAAGCGTGCCGGCGTGGCGAAGGCGGGGCGGGCGTCGCAGACGGTGACCCGGTAGCCGAGGAAGTCGCCGATGCGGGCCACGGCGGCCGCGTAGTCGATCGCGCCGAACACCAGCATGCGCGGCGGCGGGGCGAAGGACTGCAGGAACACCGACACGGCGTCCTCCCGCCGCCGGCCGTGCGGTCCGTAGTGCCGCAGTCCGGTGGCGCCCAGCGCCAGTCCTCCGCGCGCGTCCGCGGTGACGGCCGCGTCCAGGCCGCCGGAGCCCAGCGTGCCGG
Source organism: Streptomyces sp. SAS_272 (assembly GCF_052543235.1). Classification (NCBI taxonomy): domain Bacteria; kingdom Bacillati; phylum Actinomycetota; class Actinomycetes; order Kitasatosporales; family Streptomycetaceae; genus Streptomyces; species Streptomyces sp. SAS_272. The sequence goes on from NZ_JBMNDR010000093.1 coordinate 27,137, forward strand.
CGGTCCGCTCCGGCCAGACGGCGAGCACGGCCCCGGGGGGCGAGAGGCCCTCGGTGACCGTGGCCACGATCACCGGCTCGCCCGCCGCGACCGACCGGGCGACCGCCCCGAACGAGGGGTCGAGGTCCGGCGTCACCGCACGCACCAACAGGGTGAGCTCGCCGCCGCAGGTCAGCCCGACGGCGAAGGCGTCGTCGTCGCTGTATCCGAAGGTCGCCGGCCGGGCCGTCCCGTCCGCCAGGACCTCCTGGGCCAGTTCGAACACCGCGCCCTCCACGCAGCCTCCGGACACACTGCCGACGACCTCGCCGCCGGGGCCCACCGCCATGGCGGCGCCCGGAGCGCGCGGAGCGCTGCCGCGGACGGCGACCACGGTGGCGAGCCCGAACGGCGCACCGGCCTCGTACCACCCGTTCAGCACCGGGAGAATCTCACGCACGATTGCACGGTAAGCCGTCGCCGCCCGGTCCGCCGTTCCGCCGGCCGACCGCAGGGGGTGACGTCCCGCGGCGGTCCCGCCCGGCGCGCACCCCCGATCGCCTCCGCACGGACGGCAAACCGTCGAACCCCCAGGAATACCTGGTGCACATGACCAGCGCGGTGGCCAACTGGGCTGCCTGTACAGGAACTTACTCGAGGGTCAGAAGGTATTGACGGTGTACGGAAATCGCCGGACTGTAGTGGACATGCCGAATATCCGGGCACGTCTGCTCGCTGTTCTGGTGGTCCTCTGCGGACTCTGCGGCTTCCTGACGGCGGCGGGCGCCTCGCCCGCCGCCGCGGACGCCACGCTCCCCGGCTCGCTCCCCTTCGACGGCACGGCGCTCACCGTGTCCAACGGCCGTTTCGTCGACGGCAACGGCCGCGAGGTCGTGCTGCGCGGATACAACGTCTCCGGCGAGACCAAACTCGACGAGAACAAGGGCCTGCCCTTCGCCTCGGTCGCCGACGCCAGGAAGTCGGCGACCGCGCTGCGCGCCCTCGGCGGTGGCAACTCCGTCCGCTTCCTGCTCTCCTGGGCCTACGCTGAGCCCGTGCGCGGCCAGGTCGACACCGGTTACCTCGCCGCCGCCACCGAGCAGATGCGCGCCTTCCTCGACGCCGGCGTGCGCGTCTACCCCGACTTCCACCAGGACCTCTACTCCCGCCACCTGTTCAACCAGGGCAGCTGGTACACCGGCGACGGCGCCCCCAAGTGGGCGGTGGACCTCGGCGGTTACCCCGCCGAGTCCTGCGGCATCTGCTTCTTCTGGGGCCAGAACATCACCCAGAACGGGGCGGTGAAGGCCGCCCAGTACGACTTCTGGCACAACGCCCACGGCGTCCAGGACAACTTCCTCGCCACCGCAGAGCAGGCCATGGCGTACGTCAGACAGCACCTGAGCGCCGAGGAGTTCGCCGGCGTAGTCGGCTTCGACCCCTACAACGAGCCCTACGCCGGGACCTACGACTCCGGTCAGACCAGCCGCACCTGGGAACGCGACCTCCTGTGGCCCTTCTATGTGAAGTTCCGGGCCCGGATGGACGCGGCCGGCTGGCAGGACAAGCCCGCCTTCGTCGAGCCGAACATGTTCTGGAACGGCAACATCGACTCCCAGCGGCAGGAGGGCGGGCTCCTCGACGTGGGCGCGCTGGGCTCCCGCTATGTCTTCAACACCCACTTCTACGACCAGAAGGCCATCTCCGGGATCCTGATGTGGGGCAAGGCGGCGGACGGCCAGTACGCCACCGACTTCGGCACCGTCCGCGACCGGGCCGCGGCGACCGGAACCACGGCCGTCGTCAGCGAGTTCGGCCATCCGCTGGCCGGCAACGTCTCCGACAAGGCGCCGACCGTCCTCAAGGCCATGTACCAGGCGCTCGACTCCCGGGTGAAGGGCGCCGGTTGGTGGACGACCCCGGCCGTCTCCGGCCCGGTCCTCTCCGGCAACCAGTGGCAGTGGGACATCTACTGGGGGCGCCATCACGAGCTGATGAACGGCAACCCCGGCAAGGTGCTCACCGGCGGCGACGCCTGGAACGACGAGGACCTGTCGGCCGTGCGCCTCGACGACTCCGGCAACGCCGCGCTCCGTCAGGACGCGCGACTCCTCGACCGGGTCTACCCGAGCGCCACCTCCGGCACGACCGTCGCCTTCACCTATGAGGACCGCTCCCGCGACGGCTCCACCACCCTCACCTGGAACCCGGTCCCCGGCTCCCTGCCCACCACGAAGCAGCTCGTCGGCTCCGGCCAGTACGCACTGCTCGTGTGGCGCTCGGCCGGCGGCGCGGCGCCCACCGAACTGCATCTGCCCGCCTCCTTCCCGACCGCCACGACCACCGTCGTCTCCGACCTCGGCGCCGTGTACGCGCCCCCCGCCTACACGGCCACCACGAAGATCGCGGCGGCCGTCGAACCGGGCGGCACGGGCAGCCGGCGCCTGCTGCTCAGCACGTCCGACTCGGGCGCGGTGCACTACGCGCTGGTCACCAACGGCGCGAGCGCGCCGACCGCGGCCCAGCTGGCCGCGGCCCGCACCGAACTGTCGGCGTGGGTGGCCCAGAAGGTCGGGTAGCCGCACCGGCACGACGAAGGGGTGGGCGGCGGTCACCGCTGCCCACCCCTTCGGCGCCGAAAGGGCCGCCGTCAGCTGCCGGATCCGGTGCCGGTCCAGTCCGCCGCCACATGGCCGAGCCGGACCCGCTGCGGATGGTCGCCCACGGGAACCGACACGACCTTCTGTCCGGTGGCGAAGGAGATCGCGGTCACCTGGTCGGAGCCGCTCTCGGAGATGACGCAGTCCTTGCCGTCGCCGCTGACCGTGGCCCAGTAGGGCTTGGAGGCGGTGACCAGCGGGCCCTCCTCGAGGGTGGCGCGGTTGACGACCGTCGCGTAGTCGTCCATGGTGCCCGCCACGCACAGCTTGCTGCCGTCCGGGCTCATCGACAGCCCGTGGTGGCGCGAGTCGTTGACGTACGTGGTGCGGTCGTCGCTCGTCGCGGGGTTCTTCGGCAGGGTCTTCGTCCGGGTGATCTTGTCCGTGGCGAGGTCGTACTCGAAGAAGCCGTTGAAGAACGACACCTGGAAGTACAGCTTGGACTCGTCCGGCGAGAAGACCGCGGGGCGCACGGCGTCCGAGAAGTCCTTGAGACCGATCGCGTCCAGCCGCTGCCGCATGTCGATGATCTTGACCTGCTGGTACGTGTTCGCGTCGACGACCGTGATGCGCCGGTCGCCCTTCGTGAAGTCCTGCCAGGGGGCGTCCTGGGACGTGTTCACGTCACCGATGGCCATGTTGTAGATGTACTTGCCGTCCTTGGTGAAGATGTTCTCGTGCGGCTTGTCGCCGGTCTTGAACGACCCCACCTGCTTGCCGGTGACGATGTCCAGGACGTGCACGGTGTTCGAGATCGACGCGGAGACCGCGACCCGCTTGCCGTCGGGGGAGACGGCCATGTGGTCGGAGCGGTAACCGGATACCGGGAACCGCCAGTTGATCTTCCCGGTGGCCAGGTCGATGGAGACGACGTCGGCGAAGCTCGGCCGGGAGACGACCACCGACGCGCCGTCCGGCGTGGTGTACATGTCGTCGACGAACTGGTCGTGCCCTTCACCGACGCCGTTGCGGATGGCCATGAAGTAGATCCACTTGATCAGGTCGCCGTTGATCTCCGCCATCCGGGCGTCCTTGTCGGGGATCACGTTGATCCGGCCGACCTTCGCGAAGTCGCCGCTCGACTTGATGACGTCCGCGGTGCCCTCCCAGTTGTTGCCGACGAAGAGCACCTCGCGCAGTGCGGCGGCGGTGGAGGAGTCCGCGGCGGCGGACGCGACGGCGGCTGGAGCGGTGACGGTCAGGGCAACGGCGGCGGCGATGGAGCAAAGGTGCCTGGATCTGAAGGCAGCCATGACTGCTCTCTCCTCTGGGGGACGGAAGGTCAGGGGCAGGGGTGTGAAGGCGGGGGGAAAGCCCGCCGGAATCTGAACACGGGCCCGTTCAGAATGTGCTTACTGGAAAGTAAGGAAGGGGTGCCCTTCGCCACAAGACTCGTACACGACAAAATTGGCAGTGGAGGAACACCGAGCGACGAGGGAGGGTCATGGCGGGCAGACTCAGGGCGCCGACCGGCCGCTACGGCGGCAAGTCCGCCGAGCAGCGACAGGCCGAGCGACGCGGCAGGTTCCTGGACGCGGCGCTGCGGTCGTTCGGGGGTGCGCCCGGCTACCGGGGCACCACCGTCGCCTCGCTCAGCGAGGCGGCCGGCCTGTCGACCCGCCAGTTCTACGAGGAGTTCCGCACCCTCGAGGACGTCCTGGCGGAGCTGCACCTCCAGGTGAACGCCTGGGCCGAGGAGGCGGTGGTGGCCGCCGCCGTCGCCGCCGAGGGCAAGCCGCTCGCCGAGCGCGCCACCGCGATCTTCCGCGCCTACGCCGCCAACGTCACCTCCGACCCCTGCCGCATCCGGATCACCTTCGTCGAGATCGTCGGAGTCAGCCCCCGGCTGGACGAGCAGCGTCTGGCCCGCCGGGCCCGCTGGATCGACCTGATCTGCGCCGAGGCGACGGCGGCCGCCGTACGCGGCGAGGGCGCCCCGCGCGACTACCGCCTCGCGGCCACGGCCTTCATCGGCAGCGTCAACGGCCTCCTGCACGACTGGAGCGCCGGCTGGGTGGACGCGAGCCTGGACGAGGTGGTCGACGAACTGGTGCGCCAGCTGCTGGCCATACTGAGGCCGGCGGAATGGGAGCCCGGCGCTCCGCAGGGCGAGCGGTAGCAGGTGTCCCCGGTCCGGCCGGACGTGCTCAGCCCAGCCGGGTCACCGCCTCCACCACCCGCCCCACGCCGTCCTCGCCGCGCACCCGGGCCCCCAACTGCGCCGCCCGGCGGGCGTATCCGGGGTCGCGGGCGACCCGGGCCAGGGCCGCCGTGAGCGTGTCGGCGGTCAGCCGGCGCAATGGGACCGTGCCCGGGGCCACCCCCAGCCTGACGAGCCGTTCGGCCCAGAAGGCCTCGTCGAACTGGATCGGCACCGGCACGGCCGGGACGCCGGCCCGTACGCCGGCCGCCGTCGTGCCCGCGCCGCAGTGATGGACGACCGCGGCCATCCGGGGGAAGAGCAGCGAGTGCGGCGCCTCGTCGACCGTCACCATGTCGTCGCCGTCGGCCGTGAGGCCCGCCCAGCCGCGCTGGATCACCCCGCGCAGCCCCGCCCGCCGCAACGCCGTGACGATCTCGACGCCGAGCCGCCGGGGGTCGGGCACCGTCGCGCTGCCCAACCCGACGAAGACCGGCGGCGGCCCCGCGTCCAGGAACTCCCGCAGACGGGGCGGCAGCCGGGTGTCGCTGTCGTGGGGCCACCAGTAACCGGCGACGTCCAGCTCCGCGCGCCAGTCCCGGGGGCGCGGCACCACCAGCGGACTGAAACCGTGCAGGACCGGCCAGCCGTGCCGCCGCCGCTTTCGCCGGGCGGTGACGCCGCGGCGGACGGCGGGCAGCCCCAGCCGGGTCCGCACCGCCGGCAGCACCGGGGTGAAGATCTGTTCGACGGCCGCCTCGACGCCGTGCCCGGCGAGTCGGTTGCCGGCCGCTCCCCAGGAGCCGCCGCCCAGCATCGGCGGGGCGAACTCGCGGGTGGGGGCGACGGGCTGGAGGTAGAGCCCGAGGCTCGGCAGGGACAGCCCTTCGGCGATCGTGTGGCCCAGGGGCGCGACCGACGCCGAGAGCAGCAGCGCGTCGGCCTCCCGGGCGGCGGCCAGCAGATCGTCCGCGATCTGCCCGACCAGCGTCCGTGCCATCCGGGTCACCCGCAGCAGCTTGCCGGGGCCGGTGGCGCTGCGATGCAGGCCGCGGCCCCGCTCGGACTCCAGCTCGGCCCGCGGGTCCAGGGGCAGCGCGTGGAAGCCGACGTCCGAGCCCGCCACCAGCGGTGCGAACCGTGCGTGGGTGACCAGGGTGACCTGGTGTCCCGCCCGGACGAGCGCGTGACCCACCCCCGTGAAGGGGGCCACGTCACCCCGGGAACCCGCCGTCATGATCGCCACTCGCACGAGGGACAGTATGGCGGCGGGCGGCGCCGTGGGTGAAGGACCGCGCACCCGCGTCCGGTTGCATTTTGAGAGCGGTCACAATACTTCTGTCGCAGCCGTTGACTTCGCTCATCGGCGGTTCTACTTTCGGCGCGCAATACGTTCGGTTTGCCGACCCCTGTTCGATATATCGAAGTGTGCCATCCCGAAGCTGGAGCCGCCGTATGTTTCCCCCACCCCCCGCGCACCTCGCCCGGCACTGGAGATCCGCCGCCGCACGGGTGCTCGCCCTGCTGCTGACGGTCGCCGCCGCCCTGGTGTTCGCCCAGCCCGGCACGGCCCGGGCCGCGACCTCGCGCCAGATCGCCGTGCCGGCCGCCCCGATGGGCTGGGCCTCCTGGAACAGCTTCGCGGCCAAGATCGACTACAACGTCATCAAGCAGCAGGTCGACGCGTTCGTCGCCGCGGGCCTGCCGGCGGCCGGATACCAGTACATCAACATCGACGAGGGCTGGTGGCAGGGCACGCGTGACAGCGCGGGCAACATCACCGTGGACGAGTCGGAGTGGCCCGGCGGCATGAAGGCCATCGCCGACTACATCCACGGCAAGGGCCTCAAGGCCGGCATCTACACCGACGCCGGCAAGGACGGCTGCGGCTACTACTTCCCGACCGGCCGCCCCGCCGCCCCGGGCAGCGGCAGCGAGGGCCACTACGACCAGGACATGCTCCAGTTCTCCCGGTGGGGCTTCGACTTCGTGAAGGTCGACTGGTGCGGCGGCGACAAGGAGGGCCTCGACGCGAAGACGACGTTCCAGGCCATCAGCAACGCGATCACGACGGCCACGGCGACGACCGGCCGCCCGATGACCCTGTCGCTGTGCAACTGGGGCCGGCAGAACCCGTGGAACTGGGCGCCGGGCCAAGGGGCGATGTGGCGGACCAACGACGACATCATCCTGTTCGGCAACAAGCCGTCCATGACCAACCTGCTGACCAACTACGACCGCAACGTGCATCCCACGGCCCAGCACACCGGCTACTACAACGACGCCGACATGCTGATGGTCGGCATGGACGGCTTCACCGCCGCGCAGAACCGCACCCACATGAACCTGTGGGCCGTGTCCGGCGCGCCGCTCCTCGCCGGCAACAACCTGGCCACGATGACGACGGAGACGGCGAACATCCTCAAGAACCCCGAGGTCGTCGCCGTCGACCAGGACGCGCGGGGCCTGCAGGGCGTCAAGGTCGCCGAGGACGGCAGCGGGCTGCAGGTGTACGGCAAGGTCCTCGCAGGCAGCGGCAAGCGCGCCGTCGTCCTGCTCAACCGGACCTCCGCCGCCGCGAACATCACCGCCCGCTGGGCCGACCTGGGCCTCACCGGCGCGTCCGCGACCGTGCGCGACCCGTGGGCCCGCGCCGACCTCGGCGCCTTCGCCACCGGCTACACGGCGAACGTCCCCGCGGGCGGCTCGGTCATGCTCACCGTCAGCGGCGGCACCGAGGCGGCGGGCAGCACGTACACCGGCACGTCGGCCTTCTCCGGCGTGGCCGCCGGCAGCACCGGTCTGAAGGTCGTCGACGTCGCCTACACCAACACCGCCTCGACCGCCCGCACCGCGACCCTCAAGGTCAACGGCCAGACCACGACGACCGTCTCCTTCCCGCCGACGGGCTCCACTCAGGGCACGATCACCCTTCAGGTCGCCCTGTCGAAGGGCTCCGCCAACACGCTCGCCTTCACGGGCGCCCCGACCCTCGCGGACATCACGGTCAGGCCCCTGCCCGGCGCGGACGGCAGCCTCGTCGTCGGCAAGCAGTCCGGCCGCTGCCTGGACATGTTCGACTCCACCATCGCCAACGGCACGCAGGCGGAGCTCTGGGACTGCAACGGCGGCTCCAACCAGGCATGGACGTACACGGCCCGCAAGGAACTCGTGGTGTACGGCAACAAGTGCCTGGACGCCTACGACCACGGCACCGCCAACGGCACCAAGGTCGTGATCTGGGACTGCACCGGCCAGAGCAACCAGAAGTGGAACGTCAACAGCGACGGCACGATCACCAACGTCAACGCGGGCCTGTGCCTCGACGCGTACGGGGCGGCCACGGCCAACCGCACCCCGATCGTGCTGTGGTCGTGCGGAAGCGCCGACAACCAGAAGTGGACCTTGAACTGACCTGACGGGTGAGGCGGCCTGACGTCGCGTCAGG
>NZ_JBMNDR010000094.1:0-34507 GCF_052543235.1 Streptomyces sp. SAS_272
CTCCCCCCCGTGCCTGCGGCTCGGCGCCCGCCGGACGCCCGCCGCCGTGCGCCAGGCTACCGGCCGGCGAACTTCTTGCTCACCGAGTCGTACACGCCCTTGGCCACGTCGTTCAGTCGCGGGCCCGCGAGCCAGCCCGCCTTCACCGGACCGATCGACGTGTTCGACACCAGCGCGGGCTTTCCGTCCGAGCCCGTGGCGACCCAGCCGCCGCCCGAGGCGCCCCCGGTCATCGTGCAGCCGATGCGGTACATCGTCGGGTCCGCGGTGCTCAGCGAGAACCGTCCCGGCTTGTCCTTGCACTGGTAGAGCTTCTGCCCGTCGTAGGGCGCCGCCGCCGGGTAACCGGTCGCGGTGATACGGCCCACCTTCGGCACCGCCGGGGCCTTGAAGTCCACCGGGAGCGCCGAACCGACCGTCTCCTCGAGGGACTTGCCGGAACCGCCCTCCTCCGGCGTCACATGGATGACGGCGTAGTCGTAGGAGGCGCCGTCACCGCCGGTCTGGCCGCCCTGGGCGATCCACTGGTCGGACGTCTGCGCCCAGTCGCCCCACCACACTCCGTAGGGAGCCGCCTCCTCCTTGGTCGCCGACTCCATCTGCGCGGCCGTCTTGCCCGAGTCGTTGTACGACGGGACGAACGCGATGTTCCGGTACCAGCCGCCCTTCTTGCCGGCGTGCACGCAGTGACCAGCCGTCCAGACCAGGTTGGACTTGCCCGGGTGGGCCGGGTCCCGCACCACCGTCGCCGAACAGACCATCGTCCCCTCGGGGGAGTCGAAGAAGACCTTGCCCGCCTGGGGCGCGTTGGCGTGGTACGAGGGGGGCACCGCCTTCGCCTCCACCGCCGCCGGCGTCGGGTCGGTCACCCCCTGGTCGCCGGAGAGGTCGCCGTCGTCGACGCCGCGGTCCGGGTCCTCGGCCTCCCGCATCCGGTCCGGGTCCCACAGCCCCTTGATGATCGGGTTGACGTAGTCCTGCGCCTCGCGCAGCCAGTCGTCCCTGTCCCAGTTCTTCCAGGCGCCGTTCTTCCACTTGTCGAGATCGATCCCGTGCTCTTTGAGCCGGTCCTTGATGTCGTCCGGGATCGTGATCTTTCCGTCGTCCGTGGCCGACGCCGAGGCGCTCGCCTGACCGCTCGCATCGGCGTCGCCCGAGTCGCACGCGGTCGCGGTGAGCGCGAGCACCGAGGCGAGGGCGAGGGCGCTCAGCACGGGGGAGGTTCTGCGTCGCGCGTTCCTCCCCCGGCGAGCGGTGGACGACGGCCGTATGGATCGCATGCTGGTACTCCCCCTGCTGTCAACGAACCTGAAGCTCCGGCCGTCCCGCAGAGCGAACCCGGCGGAACACGGTCGAACTCGATCAGACGTAGCTGTACTCCGTCGAGCTCGGTTCAACTCGACCGAACGCAAACGAACTCGGTCACCGCCCCTCGAACTCATGGTGATCTCACGCCGAGTTCAAGCGGGTCGCACGACCGGGTGCGATGCCACCACACGATATGCGTTCGCTGTGGGGGACTTCCGACGGAACGGCAACTGTTCGGTCACAGCGGGGATCTTGAGGCAACCCGTAACCGGTCGATGCGCCCGCGGTTGTAGCGACAGGGGCTGCCGGGTGCCCGCCTCCGAACCGCGGCCGGAAGGGAACGAGGCCGTGGCCGAGCCGGCGCCCCGGAGCGTTCGTGAGCGAGCCGCCGGGCCGGGCCGCGGCACCGCCCGATCGCGCACGGCCCTCTTCACCACCAGGAGCGACCTTGACCACCTCCCGCCAGTCCACCGTCGATCTCCTGGACCATCCCGATCCGCACACGGCGGCCCAGGCCGCCGCCGTGGAGAACCTGCTGCGCTGCTGGGTGCGCGAGGCCGGCCTGCCCGCACCGGCCGACGGCCTCCTCCGGGTGCCGCTGCCCGCCAGCGGAGTCGCCCTGCTGGCACCCGTCCTCTACTGGTCCCCGACGGGCATGCACCGCTTCGGCCTGCCCCGCCTGGCGGGCGCGCCCGAGCAGACCCCGCCCGTGGACGCCGTCATGGTCGCGGCCCTGCTGGCCCGCGAGGCGAACCCGGGCGGCGGCCGGACCGACCCGCCAGGCCCGACCGGCGATGACCGGCCGGTCACCGCCGACGGCGACGGCATCGACCTCGTCGCACGCGTCGCCGACTCCGTCCGCCGTACCGCCGCCTTCATCGGCGAGCGCCGGGAACGCCCCGCCGACGCTCCCGACCTGTTCCTCGCCGCCGAGCAGTCGCTGGTGATCGGGCATCCGCTGCATCCGACCCCGAAGAGCCGCGAAGGGCTCTCGGACGGTGACGCGCGCCTGTACTCGCCCGAGGCACGCGGTTCGTTTCCCCTGCACTGGCTCGCCGTCGATCCGTCCGTACTGGCCACCGACTCGGCCTGGACCGAGGGCGGCCGCCCCGTCTCCGCGGCCGTGCTGACGGCCCGGCTCGCCGGCCGCGGCCTCCCGCTGCCCGAGGGCTTCGCGGCGCTGCCGATGCACCCCTGGCAGCTGCGCGAGGCGCGGCGCCGGCCGGAGGTCCGGGCTCTCCTCGACGACGGACTGCTCCGGGACCTCGGCGCCCACGGCCCGGCCTGGCACCCGACCTCCTCCCTGCGCACCGTCCATCGCTCCGGGGCCGCCGCGATGCTCAAACTGTCGCTGGGGCTGCGCATCACCAACTCCCGGCGGGAGAACCTCCGCAAGGAACTCCACCGCGGTGTCGAGGTGCACCGCCTTCTGCGGGCCGGCCTGGCGGGGCGGTGGCGCGCCGCCCACCCCGGCTTCGACATCGTCCGGGACCCGGCCTGGCTGGCCGTCGACGGTCCCGACGGCCTCCCGCTGACCGGTCTCGACGTGATGATCCGGCACAATCCGTTCGCCCCGGCGGACGACGTCACCTGCCTCGCCGGTCTCGTCGCACCGCGGCCGAACGGCCCGAGCACAGCCGCCGGCACGGCTTCCACGGACCAGGCCGTCGCCCCCCGCTCCCGGCTGGCCTCGATCGTCCAGCGCCTCGCCCGACGGACCGGCCGGGCTGCCGCGGCGGTCGCCGCCGAGTGGTTCCTGCGCTACCTGGAGCGGGTCGTCCGTCCCGTCCTGTGGCTCGACGCGGAGGCGGGCATCGCGTTGGAGGCGCACCAGCAGAACACCCTTCTTCTGCTGGACGCCGACGGCTGGCCCACCGGCGGCCGCTACCGCGACAACCAGGGCTACTACTTCCGCGAGTCCCGCCGTGCGGACCTCGCCGCCCGGCTGCCCGGGATCGGCGAGACCAGCGACACCTTCGTGGCCGACGAGGTCACCGACGAGCGCTTCTGCTACTACCTGGGAATCAACAACGTCCTCGGTCTCGTCGGCGCGTTCGGCTCGCAGCGGCTCGCCGACGAACGACTGCTGCTCGCCGCCTTCCGGCGCTTCCTCGCGGACGCCGCCCGCGGCCCGGGCCGGCTGCGCAGTTCGCTGCCCGCGCGGCTGCTCGACTCGCCCGTCCTGCGCTGCAAGGCCAATCTGCTGACGCGGCTGCAGGGCCTCGACGAACTCGTCGGACCGGTGGACACCCAGTCCGTCTACGTCACCCTCCCCAATCCGCTGCGTCCCTGAGCGGGGGTCTGCCCTCCGCCCGCCGCCGCTGCTGCCGTGCGTCCGCCTGAGAGGAGCCCGTCGTGCGGTCCGTCGAGACCGGAACCGGAGTCCGACCCGTCCCCGCCGCCGTTGCCGCTCTCGGTGTGGGTGACTGGGGGGCCGTCCGGACGCCGGCGGGTGCGTTCCACCTCGTCCCGGTGCACCTCGAGCGGGACCTGTCCCTCGTCGGCCGGTGGATGAACGACCCCGCCGTCGCGGCCTTCTGGGAACTGGCGGGGCCCGACCGCGTCACCGCGCGACACCTGAGGGAACAACTCGCCGACGACGGGCGCAGCGTCCCGTGCCTCGGGGTGCTGGAGGGGCGGCCCATGAGCTACTGGGAGATCTACCGGGCCGATCTCGATCCGCTGGCCGGCCACTATCCGGCCCGGCCTCACGACACCGGGATCCACCTGCTCATCGGCGGCGCCGGCGACCGGGGGCGGGGGCTCGGGAGTCTGCTGCTGCGCGCCGTCGCCGATCTCGTCCTGGCCGGCTCGCCCGCGTGCGCCCGGGTGGTCGCCGAGCCCGACCTGCGCAACGTCCCGTCCGTGGCCGCGTTCCTGAGCGCCGGTTTCCGGCTCTTCACCGAGCTCGATCTTCCCGCCAAACGGGCCGCTCTCATGGTCCGGGACCGGAGCCTGCGTGATCTGCTGTGAGCCCTCTCACCGTCTTCGCTCGGCCGCACCGGTCCCTCCCTGTCCTCACCGGTCCACCCCTGCCGTCCCTCTCCTGTCCACACCGGCCGTCGGTCGTCGTCAGTGGTCATCGGTGGTCTTCGGCGGTCGCGTACGGTCGCCTGTTGATCGTCGGCCGGTCGTTTCCCGCCCCCACCCGCTCACCTTCGTCCGCCTCACCTCCCCGCAACGAGGGGCCACCGTCTTGATCCCTTCCCTCCCGTCCGCCTCGACCGCCCGATTGTCAGTGCCGCGCCGTAGGGTGGTCGCGCTATGACGAAGCCCTCACTCCCTGAACTCCTGCATGCCGCCGTCGCCGCCGTGGGCGGCACGGAGCGCCCCGGCCAGGTGACCATGGCCGAAGCCGTCGCCGAGGCGATCGACGACGGCTCCCATCTGCTGGTCCAGGCCGGCACCGGCACCGGCAAGTCGCTCGGCTACCTCGTGCCCGCGCTCGCCCACGGGGAGCGCGTCGTGGTGGCGACCGCCACGCTGGCCCTGCAGCGCCAGCTCGTGGAGCGGGACCTGCCGCGCACCGTCGAGGCACTGCACCCGTTGCTGCGCCGCCGCCCGGAGTTCGCGATGCTCAAGGGCAGATCGAACTACCTGTGTCTGCACCGACTCCACGAAGGCGTCCCGCAGGACGAGGAGGAAGGCCTCTTCGACCAGTTCGAGGCCGCCGCGCCCACCAGCAAACTGGGCCAGGACCTGCTGCGACTGCGGGACTGGTCGGACGAGACCGAGTCCGGTGACCGCGACGACCTGACGCCGGGTGTGTCCGACCGGGCCTGGGCGCAGATCTCGGTCTCCTCGCGGGAGTGCCTGGGTGCGACGAAATGCGCCTACGGCGCCGAGTGCTTCGCCGAGATGGCCCGCGAGCGCGCCAAACTGGCCGAGGTCGTCGTCACCAACCACGCCCTCCTCGCCATCGACGCCATCGAGGGCGCCCCCGTCCTCCCGCCGCACGAGGTGCTGATCGTCGACGAGGCGCACGAACTGGTCTCCCGGGTCACCGGCGTCGCGACCGGTGAACTCACCCCCGGCCAGGTCAACCGGGCCGTACGCCGGGCGGCGAAGCTGGTCGACGAGAAGGCCGCCGACCAGCTGCAGACGGCCGCCGAGGGCTTCGAGCGGCTGATGGAGCTGGCGTTGCCCGGCCGTCTGGAGGAGGTCCCGGAGGATCTCGGCTACGCGCTCATGGCGCTGCGCGACGCCGCGCGGACCGTCATCTCCGCCATCGGATCGACCCGTGACAAGTCCGTCCAGGACGAGGACGCGGTCCGCAAGCAGGCGCTGGCCTCGGTCGAGTCGGTGCATGACGTGGCGGAGCGGATCACCAACGGATCCGAGTGGGACGTCGTCTGGTACGAGCGGCACGACCGCTTCGGCGCGTCGCTGCGGGTCGCCCCGATGTCGGTGTCGGGCCTGCTGCGGGAGAAGCTCTTCACGGACCGCTCCGTCACCCTCGCCTCGGCGACGCTGAAGCTGGGCGGCGACTTCAACGGAGTCGGCGCTTCGATGGGGCTGGCCCCGGAGGGCACGGAGGGGGAGGACGTCCCGCAGTGGAAGGGCATCGACGTCGGCTCGCCCTTCGACTACCGCAAACAGGGCATTCTGTACGTCGCCAGACACCTCGCGCGTCCGGCGCGGGACGGCGACCGCGCCGACATGCTCGACGAGCTGACCGAACTGATCCAAGCAGCCGGCGGCCGCACCCTCGGCCTCTTCTCCTCCATGCGTGCGGCGCAGCTCGCCGCCGAGGAGCTGCGCGTGCGCATCCCCGAGTTCCCGATCCTCCTGCAGGGCGAGGAGACGCTCGGCGAGCTGATCAAGAACTTCTCGGCGGATCCGCAGACCTGTCTCTTCGGCACGCTGTCGCTCTGGCAGGGCGTGGACGTCCCCGGCCCCAGCTGCCAGCTGGTCGTCATGGACAAGATCCCCTTCCCGCGCCCCGACGACCCCCTCATGAGCGCACGCCAGAAGGCGGTCGAGGAAGCCGGAGGCAACGGCTTCATGGCCGTGGCGGCCACGCACGCCGCACTGCTCATGGCGCAGGGAGCAGGCCGCCTCGTCCGGGCGTCGGGCGACCGGGGGGTCGTCGCCGTGCTGGACCAGCGGCTGGCGACGGCCCGCTACGGCAGCTATCTCAAGGCGTCCCTGCCCGATTTCTGGTACACCACGGATCCCCAGCAGGTCCGCAGGTCGCTGGCGGCGATCGACGCCAAGGCGAAGCAGGCGGAGGCGGAGGCGGAGACGGAATAGACCCGGTCGGCGAGGGCCCGGGCCTCGACGGGCCCTCGCCCTCGCCGGGCCGGCCCAGCACAGGGCCCCGGAACCGGCGCAGGGATCCCGGGGCCCAGTCAGGGGGACGGGGAAGGCCCGTCCGTCGCCGTGCTCAGACGCGGCGGAGTACGGCCACCACCTTGCCGAGGATCGTCGCGTCGTCGCCGGGGATCGGCTCGTAGGCGGCGTTGTGGGGGAGCAGCCACACATGGCCGTCCTCGCGCTTGAAGCGCTTCACGGTGGCCTCGCCGTCGAGCATCGCGGCCACGATGTCGCCGTTCTCCGCGACGGGCTGGCGGCGCACGGTGACCCAGTCGCCGTCGCAGATCGCGGCCTCGATCATCGAGTCGCCGACGACCTTCAGCACGAACAGCTCGCCGTCGCCGACCAGCTGCCTCGGGAGCGGGAAGACGTCCTCCACCGACTCCTCGGCGAGGATCGGACCGCCGGCGGCGATACGCCCGACGAGCGGGACGTACGACGCGGCGGGCTTGCCGGCGGTGTCCGTGGGCTGCACGGAGGCCGCCTGGTCGGAGCCTCGCACCTCGTAGGCGCGCGGGCGGTGCGGGTCGCGGCGCAGGAAGCCCTTGCGCTCCAGTGCCATCAGCTGGTGTGCGACCGAGGAGGTGCTGGACAGGCCGACCGCCTGGCCGATCTCCCGCATCGACGGCGGGTAACCGCGCCGTTGTACGGAATCCCTGATGACCTCGATCACCCGGCGCTGCCGGTCCGTGAGTCCCGAGCTGTCCGCGCGGATGCCTGGAGGTCGGCCCGGCAGGGAACGCTTGTGCCCCTCGGGATTCATGGCTTCGTTCATCGCATGCACCGGCTCGAGTCGGCCCTGGGAGCGGTCCTGGGCGGTGATGGTGGCACTGTCTGCGGTGGTGGTCACGTCGGCCCCTCTCGGTTGTCTCCCTGCTGGACAACGGTAGTGGCTTTCGAAAGGTTGCGCCAAACACACGTTCGAGTGAAAAAGCGCGTATCGCCTGACTTGATCACGTGTCGGGGTGTATGGGTGACGCTGGTTCCCGGTGGAGAGTCCAGTCCGCCGACGTACCCGTTGTTGTAGTCTTCACCGCCGGAGTCGAAGACCTTGTGAGGCGTGGCCCCAGTCTGCCATCCGGCCCCCCGTGGATCAGGAACGGGCCGCGCTCTGCGCGAGAGTCGCACCGCTCCTCCTTGTCGCGCTCACGGTATCGCCGTAGGGGCCCCGGCGATACGGCCGTACGCGGGTGCGCGCGAGGTCTCTGTGCGGCAGACGCGCGCACGCGCGTGTGGGTGCGAGCCCGGCGGGCATGCGGACGGCAGAGCTCCCGCCCGGGCGCTTTCGGCTGCTCGGCGTGACCGTCGGAACGCGTGCGGTGAGATCGCCGACGCGACACGCGAGACGGCCTGGTTGTATGAGCCAATCCCTACATCTAGTGGTTGGATTACCGCGGCAGCCCAGAAGTTGTGGTCCCCGGTGTCTTCGGATGCTCATGGATCCCCTATGCTTGGGGCTGCTTCGAGGGGCCCGTGAGGCCTGGCGAGGCCATGGAGTCTGCTGTGAGGAGGGTTGGAGTTCATGCACTGCCCCTTCTGCAGGCACCCCGACAGCCGTGTCGTCGACAGTCGGACCACGGACGACGGCACGTCGATCCGTCGGCGCCGCCAGTGCCCTGACTGCTCCCGTCGGTTCACGACCGTGGAGACGTGCTCGCTGATGGTGGTCAAGCGGTCCGGGGTCACCGAACCGTTCAGCCGTACGAAGGTCATCAACGGCGTGCGCAAGGCATGCCAGGGGCGGCCGGTCACCGAGGACGCTCTCGCTCAGCTCGGCCAGCGGGTCGAGGAAGCGGTGCGGGCCACCGGAAGCGCCGAGTTGACCACCCATGACGTGGGGCTGGCCATACTCGGTCCGCTGCAGGAACTCGATCTCGTCGCCTATCTGCGGTTCGCCTCCGTCTACCGGGCGTTCGACTCGCTCGAGGACTTCGAGGCCGCCGTCGCAGAACTCAGGCGCGGGCCGGGAGGGTTCGACGCGGACGACGACGACCGCGCGGGCGACGCCCGGGCCGAGGACGACACAGGAGCCGTCGCGGGGAGCCAGGAAGACGGCGGCGGGCCGGCGGGGACCGTACAGGTCCCCGAGCCCGCCCACGCCACCGACTGACCGACCGGCCGGAACCGGACTCGCGAGTCCGGGCGGCCGGTGCGGCGGCGGACGAAGACCTGCTGTGGGCGGTGGCGCGTGGACGCCCGCAGCATCAGACAGAACAACGTGTCACGGGAACAACGTGGCATTTCAGGGCGTTTTCGCCCGCAGAGGGAGGCGGCATGACAGAGACGGCGAGCGGTCCGGCGCGAGGTTCCCGAGCCAAGGGCTCCAAGACCACCAAGGGCCTGCGTATCGAGCGTGTCCACACCACCCCCGGAGTTCATCCGTACGACGAGGTGGTCTGGGAACGCCGTGACGTCGTCATGACCAACTGGCGCGACGGCTCGATCAACTTCGAGCAGCGTGGCGTCGAGTTCCCCGACTTCTGGTCGGTGAACGCGGTCAACATCGTCACCAGCAAGTACTTCCGGGGCGCCGTCGGCACCCCGCAGCGCGAGACCGGGCTCAGGCAGCTGATCGACCGCATCGTGAAGACGTACCGGAAGGCCGGCGAGGACCACAGCTACTTCGCCTCGCCCGCCGACGCCGAGATCTTCGAGCACGAGCTGGCGTATGCCCTCCTGCACCAGATCTTCAGCTTCAACAGCCCCGTCTGGTTCAACGTGGGCACCCCGCAGCCCCAGCAGGTCTCCGCCTGCTTCATCCTGGCCGTCGACGACTCCATGGAGTCGATCCTCGACTGGTACAAGGAAGAGGGCATGATCTTCAAGGGCGGCTCCGGCGCCGGCCTGAACCTCTCCCGCATCCGCTCCTCCAAGGAGCTCCTCTCCTCGGGCGGCAACGCCTCCGGCCCCGTCTCCTTCATGCGCGGCGCCGACGCCTCCGCCGGCACCATCAAGTCCGGCGGGGCCACCCGTCGCGCGGCCAAGATGGTCGTCCTCGACGTGGACCACCCGGACGTCGAGGACTTCATCGCCACCAAGGTGAAGGAGGAGGAGAAGATCCGCGCCCTGCGCGACGCGGGCTTCGACATGGACCTGGGCGGCGACGACATCACGTCCGTCCAGTACCAGAACGCCAACAACAGCGTCCGCGTGAACGACGAGTTCATGACGGCCGTCGAGAACGGCACCGAGTTCGGCCTGCGCGCCCGGATGACCGGCGAGATCATCGAGAAGGTCGACGCCAAGGCGCTGTTCCGCAAGCTCGCCGAGGCCGCGTGGGCCTGTGCCGACCCGGGCATCCAGTACGACGGTGTGATCAACAACTGGCACACCTGCCCCGAGTCCGGCCGCATCACCGCGTCGAACCCGTGCAGCGAGTACATGCACCTGGACAACACGTCCTGCAACCTCGCCTCGCTGAACCTGATGAAGTTCCTCAAGGACGACAGCAAGGGCCACCAGTCCTTCGACGCCGACCGCTTCCAGAAGGTCGTCGAGCTCGTCATCACCGCGATGGACATCTCCATCTGCTTCGCGGACTTCCCGACCCAGAAGATCGGCGAGAACACGCGCGCGTTCCGCCAGCTCGGCATCGGCTACGCCAACCTCGGCGCCCTGCTGATGGCGACCGGCCACGCGTACGACTCCGACGGCGGCCGCTCGCTGGCCGGCGCCATCACGTCCCTGATGACCGGCACGGCCTACCGCCGCTCCTCCGAGCTGGCCGCGGTCGTCGGCCCGTACGACGGCTACGCCCGCAACTCCGACGCCCACAACCGCGTCATGAAGCAGCACTCCGACGCCAACGCCACGGCCGTCCGCATGGACGACCTGGACACCCCGGTGTGGGCCGCCGCCACGGAGGCCTGGCAGGACGTGCTGCGCCTGGGCGAGAAGAACGGCTTCCGCAACTCCCAGGCGTCCGTGCTCGCCCCGACCGGCACCATCGGCCTGGCGATGTCCTGCGACACCACCGGCGTCGAGCCCGACCTGGCCCTGGTCAAGTTCAAGAAGCTGGTCGGCGGCGGTTCGATGCAGATCGTCAACGGCACCGTTCCGCAGGCCCTGCGCCGCCTGGGCTACCAGGAGGAGCAGATCGAGGCGATCGTCGCCCACATCGCCGAGAACGGCAACGTGATCGACGCCCCCGGTCTCGCGCACGAGCACTACGAGGTGTTCGACTGCGCCATGGGCGAGCGCGCCATCTCCCCGATGGGCCACGTCCGCATGATGGCCGCGATCCAGCCGTGGATCTCCGGCGCCATCTCCAAGACGGTCAACATGCCGGAGACGGCGACCGTCGAGGAGGTCGAGGAGATCTACTTCGAGGCCTGGAAGCTCGGCGTCAAGGCGCTCGCGATCTACCGCGACAACTGCAAGGTCGGCCAGCCCCTCTCCGCGAAGACCAAGGAGAAGGAGAAGACCGAGGTCACGGCGAAGGCCGAGGAGACGATCCGCGCCGCGGTCGAGAAGGTCATCGAGTACCGCCCGGTCCGCAAGCGGCTGCCCAAGGGCCGTCCCGGCATCACGACCTCGTTCACGGTCGGCGGCGCCGAGGGCTACATGACCGCCAACTCCTACCCTGACGACGGTCTCGGCGAGGTCTTCCTGAAGATGTCCAAGCAGGGCTCGACCCTCGCCGGCATGATGGACGCCTTCTCCATCGCGGTCTCGGTGGGCCTCCAGTACGGCGTGCCGCTGGAGACCTACGTCTCGAAGTTCACCAACATGCGCTTCGAGCCGGCCGGCATGACCGACGACCCGGACGTGCGGATGGCGCAGTCGATCGTCGACTACATCTTCCGTCGTCTGGCGCTCGACTTCCTGCCCTTCGAGACGCGTTCCGCGCTCGGCATCCACTCCGCCGAGGAGCGCCAGCGCCACCTGGAGACCGGTTCGTACGAGCCGACCTTCGAGGAGGAGAACGTGGACGTCGAGGGTCTGGCCCAGTCGGCCCCGCGTCAGACGGACCTGAAGGCCGTCGCCACGCCGAAGGCCGAGGCCGAGGCCGTCGAGCCCGCCCCGAAGCAGGTCCACACCAGCGCCGAACTGGTGGAGATGCAGCTGGGCATCCAGGCCGACGCCCCGCTCTGCTTCTCCTGCGGCACGAAGATGCAGCGCGCGGGTTCCTGCTACATCTGCGAGGGCTGCGGTTCCACGAGCGGCTGCAGCTGACGTCGCAACTCCGCTGGAACTGATCCAGCTCGTCAGGGCGGTGGAGCCGATGTCCGGCTCCGCCGCCCTCGGCGTTTTCCGCGCCCGGCGGCGGTCAGGAGCGGCGCATCCGGCCCATGATCCGGGTGAACGTCGACGGGTCGTCCTCGAAGCCCTGCACGCCGGAGTGGAACGACCAGCTGTCGGACGTCTCCCGGACGAACTCCGCGACCGTCGCCGCCGTCGCGCCGAGGACGTCGCCGAAGTCGTCCTCGTCCAGGACGGTGTAGCCCTCCCTTATGCGGAAGGCGGGGTTCAGCACGCTGACGAACGTGCGGTGCTCCTGGATCTGCTGGATGACGACGCCGATGACCACGCGCGCGTACCGCGCGTCCAGACGGTCGAGTTCCAGCGTCATGACCTCGTCCCAGCCGAAGCCCTTGCCGTCCTTGCTGTCCCGGTTGAGATAGATCGTCCCGTCGGGGGAGCGGCTGTCGAAGTGCACCACGTAGGCCGGCTCGCCCTGCGGGTCGCCCGCCAGATACGTCGCGGCCACGATGTCCAGGTCGGTGGGCGGCCGGCCCGCCGGGCTCGGGTCCCACTTGAGCGACATCTCGATCTTGCGGATGCCCTTGTTGAGTCCGCTCACCGGACTTCCCCTCCCCGATTCCCCGTCTGTCTGTCGTCACCCCGAACTGCTCGGCCGTCAGGGCCGGTTGTCCATCCTGCCACGCGACGTGCGCCGTCGCAGGCCTGCTCTCTTCCGGAGCGTGACCAACGCCACGCCCTGTGGCCTTACCATGGCGCGGTGCTGGTCAAGTGGATTCGCTGCACCGTGGTGGACCGCCGCGGTTTCGAACGGGGACAGCGAAAGTGGGCGGGGCTTCTGGGCGAGCCGGGATTCCGGGGGCAGGGCGGGGGCTGGAGCAGGGCACGGCCCTCCGTCGCGCATGTCTTCGCCTTCTGGGAGAGCCGCGCCTTCTACGACTCCTTCATGGCCCGCTCCCACGACCGGCTGGCGACCGCCCAGGCGGGCACGTTCAAGGGCGCCCAGGCACGACTGTTCGACTACCGCTTCGACGTGAAGACCGGTTTCGAGCCCCGCTTCACCGACTCCGACGTGGTGCGGGTGGCCCTGTGCCGGGTCCACGAGGAACGCGCCGAGCACTTCACGCTGATGCAGGAGAAGGTCTGGAACCCGGCCATGGCCGGCTCGCCGGGCATGATCCGGGGCATGTTCGCCGAGGCGCCGGGCCACGAGTTCCTGGTGCTGTCGATGTGGCGCTCACAGGCCGAGCACGGCAAGTACCGCACCGAGCGGGTGGAGCGGCTCGCCCTCCGTGCGCAGACGGAGGCGGACATAGCCTCCCTCACCGGTGACATCGTCGAACTCGAGCCGGGCTGGACGGTCTGACCCCGCGGCACAGGGGTGGGGACCGTACGCCGTCATGCGCCTTCCGGTGCGGGATCGGTGTGACCTACGCCGTATGGTGGCCGTCGGAGTGCTCGATCGGGCGTCGGTCGATCTAGGGTCTTGGCATGGCACGACCACGGCGCATCGTCCTTGTCCGGCACGGCGAGTCGACGGGCAATGTTGATGACACCGTCTACGAGCGGGAACCCGATCATGCCCTGGGCCTGACGGAGCGGGGCCGCCGGCAGGCGGAGGAGACCGGGAAGCACCTGCGGGAGGTGTTCGGCCGCGAGCAGGTCAGCGTGTACGTCTCCCCCTACCGGCGTACGCACGAGACCCTCCGGGCCTTCCGCCTCGACCCCGAGCTCATACGCGTACGGGAGGAGCCCCGACTGCGCGAGCAGGACTGGGGTAACTGGCAGGACCGCGACGACGTCCAGTTGCAGAAGACCTACCGGGACGCCTACGGACACTTCTTCTACCGCTTCGCGCAGGGCGAGAGCGGAGCCGACGTCTACGACCGCGTGGGTGGCTTCCTGGAGAGCCTGTTCCGCAGCTTCGAGGCCCCCGACCACCCGCCGAACGTGCTTCTGGTGACCCACGGGCTGGCGATGCGGCTGTTCTGCATGCGCTGGTTCCACTGGACGGTCGCCGACTTCGAGTCGCTCGCCAATCCCGGGAACGCCGAGATGCGGATGCTCGTTCTCGGCGACGACGGCAAATACACCCTCGACCTGCCGTTCAACCGCTGGCGGGAGCCGGAGCCGTACGGGATCACCGGAGATAGAGTGGCAGAGAGATGACAGCCGATTCCTCGCCCGCAGGGCGCCTCGACCGGGCTCTCGCCAGTCTGCGCGGTCTCGCCGTGGGCGACGCGCTGGGCTCGCAGTTCTTCGTTCCGGTGAACTTCCCCCTCCTCCAGCGCCGCGAGCCGCCGTCCGGACCGTGGCAGTGGACGGACGACACCGAGATGGCGTGCTCCGTCGTCGCCGTCCTGGCGGCCCACCACCGCATCGACCAGGACGCCCTGGCCCGCTCCTTCGCGGAGCACCACGACTTCGACCGCGGGTACGGCCCCGCCGTCAACCGACTGCTGCGGCTCGTCAGGGAGGGCGCGGACTGGCGTGAGCTGTCGGCCGCCCTGTTCAACGGACAGGGTTCCTGGGGCAACGGCGCCGCGATGCGCGTCGCCCCGCTCGGCGCCTGGTACGCGGACGACCCGGAGCAGGCGACCCATCAGGCCGAGATCTCGGCCTATCCCACGCACCAGCACCGGGAGGCAGTCGTCGGGGCCATGGCCGTCGCCGCGGCCGCCGCGATGGCGGCCGCCCCCGGAGGCCCGCCCAGTGCCGAGGCGCTGCTGGACGGCGTCGTCGCCCTCGTGCCGAAGAGCGCCGTCGGCGCCGGGCTGCGTCGCGCCCGGGACATGCTCGACTACGCCGACGCGGCCACCGTCGCGGCCGTCCTCGGCTGCGGACGGCGTACGTCGGCCCATGACACGGTCCCCTTCGCGATCTGGTCGGCCGCCCGCGCCCTCGGCGACTTCGAGGCGGCGTTCTGGACGACCGCGCAGGTCGGCGGGGACGTGGACACGACCTGCGCCATCGTGGGCGGAATCCTGGCCGGCGGGAAGGCGGGAACGCCGCCGGCCGCCTGGACGCGGCAGGTCGAGGAACTCCCGGGGTGGCTGCCCACCACCGCTTGACGTCGCGGGTGCTCGCCCTCGCGACTCGTCCGGCGTGTGTCGGCGTGTGACGTCCGTGCGAGGTTCTCGCTCGGCGGCGGAGCCCACCTCGGCCGATGGAGACTCTCCGTGCCCGATGGGAACTCTGCGTGACCGCCCCGCGTTGTCCGGATATCGCTGCGCGACGGGTGTGAAGTCCACGGCGTGACGTGTGCGGGCCGGCGTCGGCGCCCGGTCCAGGGCCGGGGAGTGAGCCAGGGGGTGGGTGTGGGGTTCGTGCTGGTGATGCTGCTCATGATCATGTCGGCGTCCCGGGGATGCCGACAGGGCCGCCGCCGGGGCGACCGTCGCTGCGCTGTGGCAGGCGGTGGCGCTCCCGGGGCGGCCCGTGAGGCCGTACGGGCCCGTGGGGCCGTACGGTCACCCCACCGCGGGGCCCGCCGTGCCGGACAGCGCTTCCAGGTCGCTCTTGCGGACCCGGATGACGAACCAGGCCGTCACCAGGGCGAGCACCGCCATGGCGGCGGCCGGCACGAACGCCGTCGAGATGCCGTGGGCGAGCACCTCGTGTCCCCAGGGGGCGGGCAGCTGGTGCGTCTTGGCGAACTCCGCCTTCTGTTCCGCGGTGCCGTCGGCGAGGAACCGGGGCAGTTGCTTCTCCGCCTCGTCCTTGCTCGCGGACCCGAAGACGGTCGTCAGGATGGACAAACCCAGCGAGCCGCCCACCTGTTGGGTGGCGTTGAGCAGCCCGGAGGCCGCGCCTGCCTCGTGCGGAGCGACGCCGGAGACCGCCGTGACGGTGACGGTCACGAAGTTGAGCCCCATGCCGAAGGCGAAGACCAGGATGGGCCCGAGCACTCCGCCGGCGTAGGAGCTGTCCGGCGTGATGAACGCCTGCCAGGTGAGTCCGATCGCCACCAGCGCGGATCCGGCGAGCATGAACGGCTTGGGGCCGAGCACCGGCAGGAAGCGCTGCGACAGGCCCGCGCCCGTCGCGATGGCAAGGGTGACGGGAAGGAAGGCGAGACCGGCCTTGATCGGGCTGTACCCCAGTATGTTCTGCACGAAGAGCACGATGTAGAAGAACATGCCGAACATGGCGGCAGCGAGGCTCAGCATGATCACGTACGTGCCGGAGCGGTTGCGGTCGGCGAACATCTTCAGCGGGGTGATCGGCTCCTTGGCGCGCCGCTCGGTGAACACGAAGCCGACCAGCAGGATCGCCGCCGCCGCGAACGCGCCGAGGGTCAGGCCGTCCCGCCAGCCTTCCTCGGCCGCGCGGATGAAGGCGTAGACCAGGGAGGCCATGCCGGCCGTCGAGGTCAGTGCGCCCGCGATGTCGAATCGACCGGGATGCCGCTCGGACTCGTTGATGTACAGCGGCGCGACGACGGCGATGAGCACCCCGATGGGCACGTTCACGAACAGCACCCAGCGCCAGTCGAGCCATTCGGTGAGCATGCCGCCCGCGAGCAGTCCGATGGCGCCGCCGCCCGCGGAGACCGCCGCGAAGACGCCGAAGGCCCGGTTGCGCTCGGGGCCCTCGGGGAACGTCGTGGTGATGAGCGCCAGCGAGGTGGGCGACGCGATGGCGCCGCCGACGCCTTGCAGGGCCCGTGCGGCCAGCAACTGCCAGGGCTCCTGCGCCAGTCCGCCCAGCAGCGAGGCGAAGGTGAAGATCAGGATGCCGGCCATGAAGGCCCGTCGCCGGCCGAGGATGTCGCCCGCTCGGGCGCCGAGCAGCAGCAGCCCGCCGAAGGTGAGCGTGTAGGCGCTGACCACCCAGGTGAGGTCGGTGGTGCTGAACTTGAGCGCGTCTTGAATGTGCGGGAGCGCGATGTTCACAATCGTCGCGTCGAGCACCACCATGAGCTGGCAGGCCGCGATGACGGTGAGCGCGATGCCGGGGTGTCCTGCCCGGCGGGCCGCACCCGGTTTCTGCTTCTGGATCAACTGAGAGGTCGTCACGATGGGTCCCCCACAAGAGCGTTAGTGAACGCTGGCGTTCACAGGCGCGTCAACGGTAGTGAGTCCTCAGTAGTGAACGCAAGCGTTCACTCGCGGCGTCGCCCCAGGGCGTGTCCCCCGCCGCGATCCCACAGGGCCTCCCCGGCTCGGCCTCGCCCCACCCCGCTCGCCGCTTCACCTGCGATTCCCGTTTCCCCCGCTCCTACTGCTCGCTGGAGACAGTCAGATGGTTACTTCGCGCTGGACGGCCGCCCCCGCTCAGGCGGCCTCCCCCCGCCGGCGCGGCGCCGTGCTCGAACGTGCGATTCTCGATGCCGCGCTGGATCAGTTGGGCACGGTCGGCTGGAACGGCCTCACGATGGAGGGCGTCGCGGCCGGCGCCCAGACCGGCAAGGCGGCCGTCTACCGTCGGTGGCCGTCCAAGGAGGACCTCGTCGCCGACGCGCTGCGGGCCGGACTGCCCAGGTTCGACCGCGTTCCGGATCTGGGCAGTGTGCGGGCGGACCTGGTGGCGTTGTGCCGCACCGCGCGGGACGCCATGTACTCCCGCCCTGGTTTCGCGCTGCGCTCGGTGATTCACGAATGTGATCCGTCCCAGGCGGTGCGCTTCCAGGCCCTGATCCTCGAAGGCGTGGTGGAGCCGACTGTCGGACTGCTGCACGAGGTGATCAGTCGGGGAATCGACAGGGGAGAGGTGCGGCCCGACGCGGCGAACGGCTATGTCTTCGACGTCATCCCGGCAGTCATGATGTACCGCTCCAAGATGTGCGCGTGCGAATGGAACGACCGCGATCTCGACGAGATGATCGACCAGCTCATGCTGCCGCTGCTGCGGCCGCACGCGTCCTGAACGGCGGCGTGCCCACACCGGAACCGGGAGATGCCGCGGCCCGGCGACGGCCGAGGCGTACCGGGGTGTCGCTCCGGGATCCGGTCGGCGTAACCTAAGGACGCCATGCCGTACGAACCACCTACTCACACCGTCGAGCGCTCCCTTCGCGCCACGACCGGAGCGAAGATCATTGCCGGTGTCGACGAGGTGGGCCGCGGCGCTTGGGCCGGACCCGTCACCGTCTGCGCCGCGGTCACCGGGCTGCGCCGACCGCCCGCGGGCCTCACCGACTCCAAGCTGCTCACCCTCAAGCGACGCACGGCGCTCTCCGCGGTGCTGCTCGACTGGGTGACGTCTCACGCCCTCGGTCACGCCTCCCCGGAGGAGATCGACGATCTGGGGATGACCGCCGCGCTGCGGCTCGCCGCCGGACGCGCGCTGGACGCACTCCCGGTCCGGCCGGACGCGGTGATCCTCGACGGGAAGCACGACTATCTCGGCGCTCCGTGGCAGGTCCGCACGGTGATCAAGGGTGACCAGTCGTGCGTGGCGGTCGCGGCGGCCTCGGTGATCGCCAAAGTCCAGCGCGACAAAATGATGGCCGAACTGGGCATCGACCATGCAGACTTCGGCTTTGCGGACAACGCCGGCTATCCGTCGCCCGTGCACAAGGCCGCATTGGAGGAACGGGGACCCACCCCGTACCACCGGTTGTCGTGGGCGTATCTTGATGCGCTGCCCCAGTGGCGGCACCTCAAGAAGGCCCGCAGCTGGGCGAACGGGAGCGCTCCGGAGATCGAAGGCCAGCTCGGCTTCGACTTCTGACGGCTCCGCCCGCGCTGATGTGCCACCCGCCGGCGTGTGCCGTGCCGGCGTTTGATAAATAACAGATCATGCCTCTCATTCCCGAGGAGCCTCAGATTCACGAGAGTGCCCAGGGTCCCCGCGCGACTCCGGCCAGCGGCCGCACCGCGCCGACCCCTCGACCTGTACCCGGACCCCGTCCCGCGGCTCCGTCGCGTCCCGGTCGTCCCGGACCCCTCCGGCCCACGCCGCCGGCGCAGCGCGCGCCGCGTGACGGGGCAGTCAAGAAGCCCGGGCCGTCGGCCCCGGCTTCCCCCGCCGCCGCGCCCACTTCGGCGGCTCCGCAGGTCCAGTTGATCCCGGCCTCGGCCGAGGGCGCGCTGGACGCCGCCGAGGAGGCCGTGGACCTCCTCCTGGAGTCGGGCCGCGCCCCGGGGGACGTGCTGGTCATCACCACCGGCGAGCAGCACCCCTGGGCCGCCCACGAGCTGTCCTTCGGTGAAGCGCCCTACTGGGCGCAGCACGACGCAGGCGACGACGTCTTCTACGCCGACGCCGCCGCGGCGGGCCGTGCGGGCGTGCGCCCAGTGGTCGTGGTCGCCGTCAACGGCGGCACCGACACGGTGACCGCGGCTCTGCCGCTGGCCCGTGCCCGGGCCGGCGCACTGCTGATCTGCTGCGGCGACCCCCAGCAGATCAACGAGGTGCTGGCGGCGGGCGTCTGATCCGCTCCGGCGGCGACGACGGTCCCACGGCCCCATGGCTCGCCAGGTGCACAGCGAGTGCGCCCTGGGGGTGCGTCGGCTTCACGGAGGCGTCGTGCTGCGACGCCTCTGTGGCGTGCCCCGGGGGCTGACGCCCGCTCCGGCCCGATCGTGTGAGCTTCGCCGGGCGTGGGTGATCCCGACGCGGGCGGCCGGTGGCCCTGGGGCGCCGGGTTGTCGTGGGGCGGGCCGGTGGCCCTGGGGCGGCCGGTTGTCCCGGGGCGGGCGGCCCGTGGCCCTCGCACCGGGTGACCGGTGATCCTGCGCACCGCGAGCGGTCGTCCGGCTGCCGCGGGCGAGATCGGCACGACCCTGCGGCGCGACAGGGGGACGCTCATGGTCATCCTCCTGGCCGGCCCCGCCGGGTCCGCAGAACGTCCCCAGAGGCCGCCTGGCCGGGCATCGTCACCGCGCTCACGGTGATGGTGATCAGCCAGATGACCGCCGACGGCTCGCGCATCGACGGGTGCGCACCACGGCGCCGCCCGGTGAACGGTCGCCCTCAGGGGGCGGCCGTTCGTGCGTCAGCGGGCGGCAGCGCGGCGCAGTACCTCCGAGGCGGCGCCACCGGTCCGCGGCAGTGGGGGCGGGGCCTCGGAGAGCGCGAACGGCTCGGGGGCCGACTCCGCGTTGGGCCGACGTCCGCCCCGGCCCTCGCCGAGGACCTGCCAGCCGTCCCGGGTCAGCGTGATGTACGCCCCGCAGCGCAGCCCGTGCAGCGTGCAGGCGTCCCGCAGGCCCCACATCCACGCGCCGTCCTCCTCCGTCCAGCGCGCGTCGCCGTCACGGCAGTAGAGCAGCACAGCGGTGCGCACCGGGGTGCGGCGCCGCAGGTCGTGCGGGATCACCCTGCGCAGCTGGGCGAGCAGGGCGTTGCGGTACATCCAGCCGTCGGTCGACGCCTGACGCCGGGTGAACGAGGCGCTCGCCCTCACCCTCTCGTCCGGGTCGAGTACGGCCACGATCGCGGTGGCCGGTCCTGGCCGGTGCCGTGAGTGCAGCCCGCTGACGACCTCCCGCGGACTGCGCAGCAGAGGGATGCCGGCCGAAGCCCATTCGGCAGGCTCGAGCAAACGGTTGGCGGAAGTGGCGGACGTGTTCGTCGACAACGATGCCGCCGAGGACGGAGCGAATCCGAAGGTCACGATCCTCCCTTCGGCTACGGCCCACACTGCGGGCGGGGCGGATGAGGGGGAGCGCACGCCGCAGCAGAGCCCTAGCGGACTACGGGTGATCCGTGCGGGGAGCGGACCTCAATTCTTCCTTCAGAACTTGGATGCGGCAACGAGCAATTGGGACTGCCGACCGTTATATGGTGGCGAGTGACTTATATCCCTACCCGGTGATTCACGGCAGGACGCTTGAACCCACCGTTCCAGTTCGGCTCACGGGCCCCGTCGGACCCATCGCGAGACCGTCGTCACGCTGAGTGAAGTGGCTGATTGTCACTGCCATCGGGTTGCATGGAGACATGGACGATCTGGAGCTGCGCACCGAAGCCGACGCCATCCTCGCCGAGCTCGTCGGCGCCCCCGAGGGCGCCGCACGGCTGCGCGAGGATCAGTGGCAGGCGGTGGCTGCCCTGGTGCGGGAGCGCCGCCGGGCCCTGGTGGTGCAGCGCACCGGATGGGGCAAGTCGGCCGTGTACTTCGTCGCCACCGCTCTGCTGCGCCGGCGCGGCTCAGGTCCGACGGTGATCGTCTCGCCGTTGCTGGCGCTGATGCGCAATCAGGTGGAGGCGGCGGCGCGGGCCGGAATCCGGGCCCGCACCATCAACTCGGCCAACCCGGAGGAGTGGGACACCGTCTACGACGAAGTCGAGCGCGGTGAGACCGACGTCCTCCTGGTCAGCCCCGAACGTCTCAACTCCGTCGACTTCCGCGACCAGGTGCTGCCCAAGCTCGCGTCGACGACAGGCCTCCTGGTGGTCGACGAGGCGCATTGCATCTCCGACTGGGGACACGACTTCCGGCCCGACTACCGCCGGTTGCGGGCGATGCTCGCCGAACTCGCCCCCGGCGTGCCGGTGCTGGCCACCACCGCGACCGCCAACGCCCGCGTGACGGCCGATGTTGCCGAGCAGTTGGGAACCGGCGGCGGCGAGGCGCTGGTGCTTCGCGGCCCGCTGGACCGCGAAAGCCTGCGGCTGGGCGTGGTCCGGCTGCCGGACGCGGCGCACCGTCTGGCCTGGCTCGCCGAGCACCTGGACGAGCTGCCGGGCTCCGGGATCGTCTACGCGCTCACCGTCGCCGCGGCCGAGGAGGCCACCGCCTTCCTGCGGCAGCGCGGCTTCGACGTGGCGTCCTACACGGGCCGTACGGAGAACGCAGACCGGCTGCAGGCCGAGTCCGATCTTCAGGAGAACCGGGTCAAGGCGCTGGTGGCGACCTCCGCGCTCGGCATGGGGTTCGACAAGCCCGACCTGGGGTTCGTGATCCATCTCGGTTCGCCGTCCTCGCCGATCGCCTACTACCAGCAGGTGGGGCGCGCCGGCCGCGGCGTGGCACACGCCGACGTGCTGCTGCTGCCGGGCAAGGAGGACGAGGCCATCTGGCGCTACTTCGCCGACACCGCCTTTCCGCCCGAGCCCCAGGTCAGGCAGACCCTCGCCGCTCTCGCCGAGGCCGGACGGCCGCTGTCCGTGCCGGCCCTGGAGACGGCGGTGGAGCTGCGGCGCAGCCGACTGGAGACCATGCTGAAAGTGCTGGACGTCGACGGCGCGGTCAAGCGGGTCAAGGGCGGCTGGACGTCCACGGGTGCCGCATGGGTGTACGACGCCGAGCGCTATGCGTGGGTGGCACGGCAGCGGGCCGCGGAACAGCAGGCCATGCGCGACTACGTGAGCACGTCGGGGTGCCGGATGGAGTTCCTGCGCCGGCAGCTGGACGACGAAGGCGCCAGGGCCTGCGGCCGGTGCGACAACTGTGCCGGCCCCTGGGCCGACCCGACGGTCTCGGCCGAGACGCTGACCGGCGCGACGAGGGAGCTGGACCGCCCGGGAGTGGATGTCGAGCCGCGCCGGATGTGGCCGACGGGGCTGCCCGCGCTGGGCGTCGAGCTGAAGGGCCGCATCCCCGCCAAGGAGCAGTGCGGCGCCGGACGGGCTCTGGGACGACTGTCGGACATCGGCTGGGGCAACCGGCTGCGCCCGCTGCTGGCCGACAACGCCCCTGACCAGACGGTTCCGGACGACGTCCTGAAGGCGGCGGTGGCGGTGCTCGCCGACTGGGCGCGCTCTCCCGAGGGGTGGGCCACCGACGGCCCGGACGCCGTTGCCCGTCCGGTCGGAGTCGTCGCCGTGCCGTCCCTGTCCCGCCCGCGGCTGGTCGGCTCCCTCGCCGAGGGCATCGCGACCGTCGGCCGCCTGCCGTTCCTCGGCGCGCTGACCTACACGGGTCCGGGCGGTGCGCACGCGGCGCGGCGCAGCAACTCCGCTCAGCGCGTGCGGTCGTTGTCCGGCGCGTTCGCCGTCTCCGACGAACTGGCCGGGGCCCTGGCGGGGTCTGCGGGGCCGGTTCTGCTCGTGGACGACTTCACCGACTCCGGCTGGACACTCGCGGTCGCTGCGCGGCTGCTGCGCCGGGCGGGCGGGGGAGACGTCCTCCCGCTGGTGCTCGCCACCGCGGGCTGAGCGTTCCCGCTGGTGCTCCCCTGCGAGGATCCGCCTCTCCCTTCGGCGAGAGCCGTTCGCCCGGCAGACGGAACACCGAATGAACGACGCGACGGTGCCGGCTCCACACGTCGGTTGACCGACCAGCTCGCCTGACATGTCTCCGACCCGACTTATCCACAGGCTGAGCGGAACTCTGCGATCCGCGAGATCGTCGGGGCATGACGAACCACAGCGAAGCCATGGGAACCCCCGAAAACGGCGACATTACCGACTGGACGGAGGCCGGACGCCCGGACGCCCTCGACCGGAAAGGACGTCGTGGGGAGGGAGGCCGTCGGGACGGGCGCGACGGGAAAGGACATGACCGGAAGGGACGTGACCCGGAAGGGCGTGACCCACAAGGACATGACCCGGGCGAGGGAGGCCAGGAGGGGTGGGGTGCCGCCGTTCATCAGGTCACCCTGCGCACCCCGGAGGAACTGGCCGACGCTCTGCCCTACTTGCTCGGCTACCGGCCGGAGGACAGCATCGTTCTGGTCGCCTTGCACGACGAGGGCGGACGAGGCCGGTTCGGCGGCCGGGCCCGGCTCGGCATCCCCGCGAATCCAGACGACTGGCCGGCCGTCGCCGACCAGTTGGCGCGAGGGCTCGTGACGGGCGGTGAGCGCCGGGGCGCCCGTCCCGCGCAGATGGTCGCCTACCTCTGCCAGGAACCGGCGAACGGCGAGACGGGCCGTCGGACCATGGAACGGCTGCAGCCACTGGCCCAGCACCTGCGGGTGGCGTGCGGGCGCCTCGACGTTCCGGTGATCGAGGCGCTCTGCATCGCCGACGGCCGTTTCTGGTCGTACTGCTGCGCGGGCCAGGGCTGCTGCCCGGTCGAGGGCGTCCCGATGGGACTGCCCGGGACCTCCGTCCTGGCAGCGGCCGCGACCTACGCGGGCATCCAGGTCCGAGGCACCCTGCGCGAACTGCGGGCTCGGCTGCAGCCTTTGGAGACCGTCGTCGCCCTGGAGCAGGAGATCGCCCTGGACACCGCGGGCTTGGCACTCGTCCCGCGGATCCTCGACGAGGCGAGCCGCACGTCGGTGGCCGACGAGACGCTCGCACTGGCTCGGCATGCCATGCGGCGCCTCGCCGAGGCGCCGGCCGTGCCGGGTTCCCTGGCGGCCGACCGCCGGGACGACGTACTGCTCGGACCGGACGACGCCGCCGCCCTGATCCTGGGCCTCCAGGACCGGGTGACGCGCGACCGGGCGGCGGAGTGGATGGAGGGCGACGAAGCCGGCCCGGCGCTGCGTCTGTGGCGCGCGCTGGCCCGCCGCTGTGTCGGACCGTACGGCGAACACGCGGCGGCGCCCCTCACCCTGGCCGGCTGGGTGGCCTGGTCGAGCGGCGACGAACTCGAGGCGAGGGAGGCCCTGGCGATGGCCCTGGGCGCCGACCCCGGGTATCTCTTCGCCCGCCTCCTGCACCAGGCATGCAACGAAGGCCTCGACCCCGAGTCGGTGCGCCGCTGCCTCCGAGCCGAACGCACGGGACGCACGCAGCCCACGGCACTCGGCACAGGGGAGGAGGAACACCAGGACCAGGCACAACGGGAAACGGCGCAGACGCCGACAGCGGCGCACGCACCGGAAGCAGGAGAGAAACCGACGACGCTGCATACGCCGGAAACGGGGGAGGAGCCGGGAACAGGGGCGGGAACGGGGGCGGGACCGGGAACGGGGGCTGGGCCAGAGACGGGGGCTCGGCCGGAAACGGGGGAGGGGCCGGAAACGGGGGAGGAGCCCGAAGCCCCGCTCTCAGGGACGGAACCGGCAAGCAGCGTTCCGGCGGCGCGAACACCCCGCATCCACCTTCAGAAGCCGCATCCCGCCCGTCCCGCTGCGGCCGGCCGGGGCCAGTCCCGGCCACGCCTCGCAGCCAAGGCCGCACGGCGTCGTGGCACCCGCCCCGAAGGCGCACGATCCGACGGTGACGCCGCCTCCGGCAGGTCGTGAGGCACGAGCGGAATCGCAGGGCGCGGGCGCCGGAGCGCCGGACCCGTCCACCGCCATTCGGTGGGGCCCGCGACCCGGTGCGTGACCTGGGGGAGTGCAGCCCCGTTCACCTGAGTGGCGGAACGCCCGCACGGGTGGACCGCCGCGCGCACCCGCCCCTGCCGGAGCCTTCCACCAGGCCTCGACCATGCCGAGGCGCACAGAGAGCAGAAGAAGTCACCCATGCATCAGCCGACTCCGCCCTCCGCCGCCGACGGACGCTCCCGCCTCGACAGCCCGCGCACGTGGTCCGGTCCCACGACGCCCTCACCACCCACCTCATCGGCTCCTCCGAACCCGCCGGCGCCGTCTGTCGCGCAGACGCCGTCCACCCTCCGTGCCCCAGGCCCCGGGCCGCTCGCGGAGCCGGGAGGCGGGCCGGGCCCGGCCGCCGGGCAGGGCGTTCGCGGCGTCCCCCGCTTCCCGTCGGCGGGTGCGGAGCGCCGCGCGTCCACGCCGCCGGGCAGAGGCGCCGTGCCGCAGTCCGGGCCGCCGTCATCGCCGCGCGCCACCGGGCTGCCGCCCGCCCACACGGCGATGATCTGCGTCGCTCTGCCGGGTCTCGCCGTCTCGTCCGACCAGGGACAGCTGACGGGGCGCGGCCTGGACGGGATCTACCGCGCGGGCCGCCGCATTCTGTCCCGCTGTGTGCTGCGGGTGGCGGGCCGCGAACCGCTCGTCGTCCAGGCCCGGATGACATCGGCCGACTGCGCTCGCTTCGTCGCTGCTCTGCGCGTCACGCCGCACGGCGGCCCGGACCCCGACGTGATCGTCGAACGGACCCGCTCGGCGGACGGCGTCGAACGGATCACCCTGCGCAGTGCCGCCGCACGGCCGCTGCGCCTGCCGGTGGAGGTGGCTCTCGGCACCGACCTGGCCGACCTGGGCGCGATCGCGTCCGGCGCCGCCGGTCCCGAACTGCGCGCCAGCGTTCACGACTGCGGCCTGCGCTGGTCCGGCGCCACCGGGACGTCGTACGTCACCGCCCAGCCGCCGCCCGCCGACGCGATCGCCGCCGCGGGGCTGCTGCGCTGGGAGTTCGACGTCCCTCCCGGCGGCAGTGTCTGCGTGGAGCTGCGGGTACGCCTGGAGGGCGCCGGACCGGTCCGGGCCGTGGGCCGCGCGGCGACCAGCCCCCTGGCTCCGGCGAGCGCCGGCGGCGACGATCCGCGCGTCGGGGCTCTCCTGGCGACGAGCGTCAAGGATCTGCGTGCGCTCCTGGTGCGCGACCCCGCGCACCCCGGGGACACACATCTGGCCGCCGGAGCGCCCTGGCGCTGCGGTCTCGCCCCGGCCGACGCCCTGGCCGCCGCCCGTATGACGCTGCCGCTGGGCACACGCCTCGCCGCGGGGACGCTGCGCATCCTGGCCCGCACCCAGATCACCGGGCCGGGCCCCCGCTCCGGCATGATCCCCGGCCCCCGGAGGGACGCCGGCCCGCACCTCCCGCCGGGCTGCACGGGCACGGAGGCCACCCTGCTCTTTCCGGTGCTCCTCGCCGAAGCGCGCCGCTGGGGACTGCCCGATCACGAGACGGAGGAACTCCTGCCGGCGGCCGAGCGCTGCCTGACCTGGTTGCGCGGCGCGGTAGGGGACCAGCCCTACCTGAGCGACCCCCAGCCCGACGGACCCGTGCGCTGCGAGACCCAGGCCCACGCACACCGTGCGGCTCTGCTCGGGGCCGATCTGCTCGACGCCTGCGCGAGACCGGGCGGCGGCACCCTGCGGGAGTGGGCCCGGACCTCTCGTGCCGTGTTCCGCCGGGACTTCTGGATCGACGACCCCGGCGGGGGCCGGCCCGCCGCCGCGCGCACGCCGGACGGGAGGACGCTGCCCCACCTCTGCGCGACGGCAGCCCATCTTCTGGACACCGGACTGCTGGGCGGCGGCGCCCACGCCCCGGGACTGCTGGACAAGGTGCAGACCGAGCAGCTCGCCCGGCTGCTCGGAGGTCCCGTCATGGATTCGGGCTGGGGGCTCCGCGGCCTCGGCGCCAAGGAAGCCGGCTACAACCCGTTCGGCCACCGCAGCGGCGCCGTGCGCATCCACGAGACGGCGATCGCTGTCGCGGGCATGGCGGCCGCGGGCTACGAGAAGGAGAGCACCGCGCTGCTCCGGGGTGTTCTGGCTGCGTCCGAGGCCTTCGGCCACCGTCTCCCGGAGATGTACGCCGGGGAGCAGCGCGGAGACGGCGGTGCGCCGCTTCCCCATCCGGCCGCCTGCCGTCCCGCCGCGACCGCCGCGGCTGCGGGCGTCCTGCTGCTGACCGCGCTCGTCGGCATCCGCCCCGACGCGCCGGCCGGGACCGTCGCCCTGCGCCCGTTGCCCAGCGCACCCCTGGGCGAGGTCGGTCTCACGGGGCTGCGGGTCGCGGACGCCCCCTTCTCGGTACGGGTCACACGGCTCGGACTCGCCATGGTGGAGGAAGCGGCCGAAGGTCTGCAACTGGGTGTGTGAGGGTGTGTGACCTCTCCGTTCCGCCTGCTCTGGCGGTGACGGGTCGGCCATCGATGCGGCTGATCAAGGGCGTGTTTATCGTCAGGAAGACGACTATGATCGCCGCATGTCCTACGACCCGTCAGCCTTCCCGCCCTTCGCCGTCACCGTGGACCTGGTCGTGCTGACCGTGCGCCGCCATGCCCTGTGCGCGCTGGCGGTACGCAGGGGCGAGGCGCCGTTCCAGGGGTGGTGGGCGCTACCCGGCGGTTTCGTGCGGGCCGACGAAGACCTCACCCAGGCGGCGGCGCGCGAGCTGGCGGAGGAGACCGGGCTGCACGCCCATGACCCCTTGGTTCCGGCCCAGGACAACGGAGCCCACCTGGAACAGCTGGCCACGTACGGCGATCCCGAGCGCGATCCCCGTATGCGCGTGGTGAGCGTCGCGCATCTGGCGCTCGCCCCCGACCTGCCGGCTCCGCGAGCGGGCGGTGACGCCAGCAACGCGCGCTGGGCGCCCGTCGAGGAACTGCTCCAGGACGGCGTGCACGGCCGGGACGGCGAACCGGTCGCACCGCTGGCCTTCGACCACGCCCGGATCCTCGCCGACGGAGTGGAGCGCGCCCGTTCCAAGATCGAGTACTCCTCCCTCGCGACCGCGTTCTGTCCCACGGAGTTCACGGTCGGCGAACTGCGCCGTGTCTACGAGGCGGTGTGGGGGGTGGCGCTCGACCCGCGCAACTTCCACCGCAAGGTGACGGGCACGCCCGGCTTCCTCGTCCCCACCGGGGGCACCACCACCCGGCAGGGGGGCCGCCCCGCGCAACTGTTCAGGGCCGGCGGCGCGACGTTGCTCAACCCGCCGATGCTGCGCCCGGAGGTCTGAGAACCGGCACCGGGACCACTGATGCGCGACTGACCGTGCGGTACACGGAAAAAAGGGATATAGCGCGCTATCTTCCTGAAGGTGATCCAGGCCTACGGACTGACCAGCGATTCCCGTAAGGCGCTTCCGCCCGCCGTCGACGACGTCTCCTTCGAGGCGCACGCGGGCCGCGTCACCGTGCTGCTCGGAGCGCCGGGCACCGGCAAGACCACCGTGCTGAGACTTCTGCTCGGCCTCCAACAGGGCCGCGGCCTCGCCTGCTTCAGAGGCCGCCCGCTGCACCGCATCGCCCACCCCTCGCGCGAGGTCGGCGTTCTCCTCGGAGATGTGCCGGGGCACCCGGCCCGCACGGTCCGCGGCCACCTGCGCATGCTGTGCGCGGCCGCCGGGGTCGCGGTCCGGCGAGCCGACGAAGTGCTCGAGGTGGTCGGCCTGGTCGGCCTGCGCGACGAACGTCTCGGCGGCCTCTCCCGCGGCATGGACCGCCGGCTCGGGCTGGCCTGCGCGCTTCTCGCCGATCCGCACACCCTCGTCCTCGACGAACCGGCCGACGGGCTGTCCGGACGCGAGAGCCGCTGGCTGCACGGCATGCTCCGCGCGCACGCCGAGCAGGGAGGCACGGTGCTGACGACGACAGCCGACCCCAAGGAGGCCGCCCGCGTCGCCGACCGGGTCCTCGCCCTGGAGCAGGGCAGGCTCGTCGCCGACCAGGAGGCCGCCGACTTCGCCCGCACCCGGTTGCGCCCGAGAGTGGCCGTCCGCAGCCCCCACGCCGTCCGCCTCGCCGCGCAGCTCACCAGGGAGGCCCGCGCCGCGCAGCGCTCCGTCGAGGTCGTGCAGGAGGGCGGCAACCGGCTCTCCGTGTACGGCAGCAGCTGCGCCGACGTCGGCGAGACGGCGTTCCGGCACGGCATCCTCGTCCACCAACTCGCGGACGAGACCGGTGACATGGGGCCGAAAGCGAAGCCCCGAGCCGTGACGGACGATCCCGTGATGAACGAGGCCGCGGTGAACAGGGCCGACGTGAACGAGGCCGACGTGAACGAGGCCGCGGTGAACAGGGCCCCGGGGAACACGGCCGCAGCCGAGATGGCCGCGGAGAGCGCGCCCGAGGGTGCGGGGGCGGCGCCGACGGAATCCGCCCCCGCCACGGAACGAGCCCTGCCGGCCGGGAGCCCGCCCGCGGTCGCGCCGCTGGAGCACCCCGCCCCGACCGGCGCTGCCCCGACCGGCGCTGCCCCGACCGGCGCTGCCCCGACCGGCGGTGCCCCGACGGGCACCGTCCCGTCGGATCGTCCCGTGGGGGCGGACGAACCCCGGCCCGAGTCCGATGCCGAGCCCACGGGTGCGCCGCCGTCCCCTCGCCTCCCGGCAGCCCGTACTCCGGGTGATCTCCCCGCGCTGCCGCCTCCCCTCTCCGTGCGCTCCGCGCCCAGCCCCCTGCGTCCCCTCCGCTACGAGATCCGCCGCGCCACCGGGATCAGCACCGGCTTCCTCACCGGCGCCGCCGTACTGCTCGTCTCCGCCGTCACCGCCGTGGTGCTGGGCGGCGCGGGCCACACCGCTCAGGCGCGGCTGCTGGCGGCCTGGCCCGTACAGCTGCCGCTGCCGCCCGCGGCCCTCGGCGCAGGTCTGCTCGGCGCGCTGGCCTTCGGGGACGAGTTCCGCCACCCCGCCCTGGCGGCGGATCGCGGCACCGTGCCGCGAAGGATCGGGGTGCTCACCGCCAAGCTGCTCGTCGCCGCCGTCACCGCCGTGATGTTGGCCTTCCTCACGGTGGGCTGTGACGCCGAGGTGCTCTACCTCGTCTACGGACAGGAGCTCGCCCGGGTTCCCGCGGACTGGATGTCGCTCGGCGCGAGTTGGCTCGGGCTGGTGGTCGGCTGCGCCTGGGCCGGGGTGCTGGCGGCCGGCGTCTTCCGGTCCACCACGGCCGGGCTGGCGGCGGTGGTCGCGGTGCCCGTCGTCGTCGTGCCCGTAGTACAGAAGGCCGTGGAGAGCGCGTCCGTGCGGACGGCGGCCGGACTCTCGATGCGGTTGCGCGAGACGCTGCTGGTGCAGTGGCCCTTCGGCGGGGAGCGATACGTGGACGCCGCGGCCCGCGTGCTCGGCCAACCCGTCGGCGGGGCAATGGCGTTGTCCCTGGCCGCGCTGCTGTGCGCGTATCTGCTCACGACCCTGCGCGGCAGGGTCCGATGACGACCGTCCGGACCCAACCGATCCCTGCGTGTGCGCAACTCCCCGGAGAAAGCCCATTTCTTTCCGATAAGGCGTCAATTGCGACGGGGTGAGCGATCACCCTTTCGTGTGCTTTTCACCAAAGACCTCAAGGGAGTTGGAAACAGCGCCGACAAAGGATCCGTGAGTACCCTTGCGCACACCATGATGACCGCCGCCCGCTCCGCCGACTCCGGTCTGGCCGGCCCGGGCGAACTCGACCGCTACCCCTACGCCGAGGCCCCCGTCGCCGACCGCGTCGGAGCCTCCGTATGGGAGGCCGCGGAGCCCGAGCTGGGCCGCGTGGGCCGCCGCTCCACGGGTAACCGCGGGCGTGGGCTGCACGGCCAGCTCGTCCAGCAGCTGGGGCAGATGATCGTCTCGGGCGACCTGGGCGCCGACCGCCCCCTGGTGCCCGAGGAGATCGGCCAGCGGTTCGAGGTGTCCCGCACCGTCGTCCGCGAGTCGCTGCGCGTCCTTGAGGCCAAGGGCCTGGTCAGCGCCCGTCCGAACGTCGGCACGCGCGTGCGTCCCGTGAGCGACTGGAATCTCCTCGACCCGGACATCATCGAGTGGCGCGCCTACGGCCCCCAGCGCGACGACCAGCGGCGCGAGCTGAGCGAGCTGCGCTGGACGATCGAGCCGCTGGCCGCCCGCCTCGCCGCCGGGCACGGGCGGGAGGACGTCCAGCAGCGGCTGTCCGACATGGTCGAGATCATGGCCCATGCGATGACGCAGGGCGACGTGCTCACCTACTCCCGAGCGGACACCGAGTTCCATTCGCTGCTCATCCAGGTCGCGGGCAACCGCATGCTGGAGCACCTTTCCGGGATCGTGTCGTCCGCACTGCAGGTCTCCGGCGGTCCGGTCACGGGCTGCGAGCGGCCCAACGACGCCTCGCTGGCGCACCACGGCAGGATCGTCGACGCCCTGGCCGCGGGCGACGGCACGGCGGCCGAGGTGGCCATGCGCCAGCTGCTCACCGTGCACCCCGAGGTGGAGCGCGTCGTGCCGGCGCCGCGCGAGCACTGACCCGCAGTCCTCGGGCGCGACGGTCCGGGATGCCCTCCCCCTCCTGCCATCCTCGGCCCGGTATGCCCGCACCCCGTCGGACCCCGCAGAAGCCCGTGTCGGGAACTGCGGGGTCCGACCGTGTAGGGGCGGGATTTGGTGGCGAAGGTGTGGGTAGACACCACGGGTGACCTCATCTGCCCGCGTCTGACCGTTTATGAACGCTTACGGGGTGTGACTCGGGCCACGAAGATTGGGCGTAACGCTTGTGGAAACCACGCGATGACCTAAGAGGTGACAGCCGCAGAGGGAATACGGACGCCGTTCACGGCGCTGTGCATCCTCCCGGCCCCCGCCCGCGCCGTCGGCCCGTTCCCAGGCCGGTGGTCGGCTCCAGTCCGTCGTGGACGGGGCCGGAAGCCGTTTTCCAACGTTCCGAGAGGTTGTTCGTGTCGGCCAGCACATCCCGTACGCTCCCGCCGGAGATCGCCGAGTCCGTCTCTGTCATGGCGCTCATTGAGCGGGGAAAGGCTGAGGGGCAGATCGCCGGCGACGATGTGCGTCGGGCCTTCGAAGCTGACCAGATTCCGGCCACTCAGTGGAAGAACGTACTGCGCAGCCTCAACCAGATCCTCGAGGAAGAGGGTGTGACGCTGATGGTCAGTGCCGCGGAGCCCAAGCGCACCCGAAAGAGCGTCGCAGCGAAGAGTCCGGCCAAGCGCACCGCCACCAAGACGGTCGCCGCGAAGCCGGTGACCACGCGGAAGACCGCCGCTGACGCCGTCCCGGCCGTCCCGGCCTCACCTGCTGTGGACGACCCCGCAGAAGAAGAAGCCGCCCCCGCCAAGAAGGCGGCTGCCAAGAAGACCACGGCGGCCAAGAAGACGGTCGCGAAGAAGACCGTCGCGGCCAAGAAGACCGTGGCCAAGAAGACCGCCGGCAAGAAGGACGACGGCGAGTCGGTCGAGGAAGAGGCCCTCGAGGACGCCCCCAAGGCGGGCGACGAGCCCGAGGGCACCGAGAGCGCCGGCTTCGTCCTCTCCGACGACGACGAGGACGACGCGCCGGCCCAGCAGGTGGCCGCCGCGGGCGCCACCGCCGACCCGGTCAAGGACTACCTCAAGCAGATCGGCAAGGTCCCGCTGCTCAACGCCGAGCAGGAGGTCGAGCTCGCCAAGCGCATCGAGGCCGGTCTGTTCGCCGAGGACAAGCTGGCCAACGCCGACAAGCTCGCACCGAAGCTGAAGCGCGAGCTGGAGATCATCGCTGAGGACGGCCGCCGCGCCAAGAACCACCTCCTGGAGGCGAACCTCCGTCTGGTGGTGTCCCTGGCCAAGCGTTACACCGGCCGCGGCATGCTCTTCCTGGACCTCATCCAGGAGGGCAACCTCGGTCTCATCCGCGCGGTCGAGAAGTTCGACTACACCAAGGGCTACAAGTTCTCCACGTACGCCACCTGGTGGATCCGTCAGGCGATCACCCGCGCGATGGCCGACCAGGCCCGCACCATCCGCATCCCGGTGCACATGGTCGAGGTCATCAACAAGCTCGCGCGCGTGCAGCGTCAGATGCTCCAGGACCTGGGCCGCGAGCCCACTCCGGAGGAGCTGGCCAAGGAACTCGACATGACCCCCGAGAAGGTCATCGAGGTTCAGAAGTACGGCCGCGAGCCCATCTCGCTGCACACCCCGCTGGGCGAGGACGGCGACAGCGAGTTCGGCGACCTCATCGAGGACTCCGAGGCCGTCGTGCCCGCGGACGCGGTCAGCTTCACGCTTCTGCAGGAGCAACTGCACTCGGTCCTCGACACCCTGTCCGAGCGCGAGGCGGGCGTCGTCTCGATGCGCTTCGGTCTCACCGACGGTCAGCCGAAGACCCTCGACGAGATCGGCAAGGTGTACGGCGTCACGCGTGAGCGGATCCGCCAGATCGAGTCCAAGACCATGTCGAAGCTGCGCCACCCGTCGCGTTCGCAGGTGCTGCGCGACTACCTCGACTAGGTCGCCTCCGTACACGCCGAAGGCCCGGTGTCCCGTCAGGGAACCGGGCCTTCGGCGTGTACGCGCGGGTGCGTCCCGGCATGGGTTGGATCACTGTGGGTGTTCACCGAGCACTTCAGAGTGAGGAGTCCTCATGCGACGTCCCTTGGTCCGGGCCCTGTCC
Organism: Streptomyces sp. SAS_272; assembly: GCF_052543235.1. Lineage (NCBI taxonomy): Bacteria > Bacillati > Actinomycetota > Actinomycetes > Kitasatosporales > Streptomycetaceae > Streptomyces > Streptomyces sp. SAS_272. Next base: position 33,613 of record NZ_JBMNDR010000094.1, read on the forward strand.
CGGCCGTTGATCCTGGCGGCCGTGGCCATGGTCATACCGTTGGCCTCCGCGGCTCCCGCCGCCTCCGACGGCGTCGTCCTCGGGGGCTACCCGGTCGACGTCTCGCAGAGCCCCTGGACGGTCGCGCTGTCCAGCCGTGACCGGTTCGGAGGTATGCGCTCGGGACAGTTCTGCGGTGGCGTGGCGGTCGGTCCGACGACCGTGCTCACGGCGGCGCACTGCATGGGCGAGGAGGCTTTGGGCGGGCCGCCGGAGCGGGTCTCGGATCTCAGGGTCGTCGCCGGCCGCACGGACCTCTACTCGGACGCGGGGCAGGAGGTCTCCGTACGCAGCGTGTGGGTGAACCCCCGATACGACGGTTCCAGCAACGCCGGGGACTTCGCCGTGCTCACCCTGGCCACGCCCCTTCCGGCGGGAACGGCCATCGGCATGGCCGCAGCGGGTGACGCGGCGTACCGGCCCGGCGGGGAGGCCCTGGTCTACGGCTGGGGAGACACCACGGGGTTCGGCGCGTACGCGCACACGCTCCGGGCGGCACCGGTGCACGTGCTGGCCGACTCGCTCTGCGAGGAGGCGTACCCGGGTTCGTCCGACGGCTCGTACCGCGCGCAGAGCATGGTGTGCGCCGGAGAGACGCGCGGGGGGCGGGACGCCTGCCAGGGGGACAGCGGCGGGCCGCTGGTGGCGCAGGGCCGGCTCATCGGGCTGGTGTCGTGGGGCAGCGGCTGTGGGCGGCCCGGCAGCCCCGGCGTCTACACGCGGGTCTCCGACGCCCTGCGGACGCTCGGCTGGGATGTCGCCGCCCGAGGCCCGCTGAGGGCTCCAGGCGGCCCCTGAGCGGGCTGTGCCCGGGTGGGGGCGGGATTGCGGACAAGAAGCGGGCGGCCGCCCCTGG